>JAQUTS010000151.1 GCA_028694275.1 Candidatus Gastranaerophilales bacterium | reverse complement strand
AATTTCCCATTGCCAATATAATTATGGTAATTACACTCGATTTTATCTAAGTTTATAACAAAAGTTAACAAGAGAGATAAAATCCCTAACAAAGTAACCCCCTGAAAAACTGGGACAAATTGAAATTTAAATTTTTTATACCATGGGTTTTTCAATTTTACTACTAATTGTTCACCTTTAGGCGTGATTAACGGTCTCCCTATGCCAACTTTATTTTCTTGAATTCTTACATTTAATAAACCTCTATTTACCAACTCCTCCAATAAACAATACCAACCTTTAACAATCAAGTTACTGTTAATTATTTCAAATAAATCATTACCGCTTTGAATTTCGTCATACAATAAAATCAATAATTTTTCAGAATCTTTCATTATGAACTCCTCAAATTTCCATCTCCCATAATAAAACCCAAAGCAAAATATGGCAAGATTCCGAAACAAGTTCGGAATGACGAAAGCATGAAAAAAGCGGGAACTTTCGTCCCCGCTCTTAAGCTTATAATTAAAACGTAATTACTTACGCGATAATTTTGTCTACAACGCCGGCGCCAACAGTACGTCCGCCTTCACGAATAGCGAATCTCATACCTTGCTCGATAGCAACTGGAGCGATAAGTTCAACTTCCATTACTACGTTATCACCAGGCATAACCATTTCGCCTTCGAATTTGATTGAACCGGTTACGTCAGTTGTTCTGATGTAGAACTGAGGTCTGTAACCAGGGAAGAATGGAGTGTGACGTCCACCTTCGTCTTTGCTCAATACGTATACGTTAGCAGTGAATTTTGTGTGAGGTTTGATAGAACCAGGCTTAGCCAAAACTTGTCCTCTTTCGATTTCAGTTTTGTCAACACCACGCATCAACAAACCAACGTTGTCGCCTGCAAGACCTTCGTCAAGCTGTTTTCTGAACATCTCAACACCGGTACAAACAGTTTTCTTAGTTGCTCCGAAACCAACGATTTCGATTTCTTCACCAACTTTAACTTTTCCACGCTCAACTCTACCAGTCGCAACTGTACCACGACCTGTGATAGAGAATACGTCTTCAACAGGCATCAAGAATGGTTGGTCGATATCACGTTCAGGAGTTGGAACGTATTCATCGATAGCGTCCATAAGTTCCCAAATTTTGTCAACCCATTTGTCTTCGCCGCGTTGGATTTTTGCGTTTGCTTGAACAGCTTCAAGAGCTTTCAATGCAGAACCTTTGATGAATGGGATTTCGTCTCCGTCGAACTCATAAGAGCTCAAAAGTTCACGAGCTTCCATTTCAACCAATTCCAACAACTCTTCGTCATCAACCATGTCACATTTGTTCATGAAAACAACCAATTTTGGAACGCCAACCTGACGAGCCAAAAGAATGTGTTCTCTTGTTTGTGGCATAGGACCGTCTGTTGCAGAAATTACCAAGATACCGCCGTCCATTTGAGCAGCACCTGTGATCATGTTTTTTACATAGTCCGCGTGACCTGGACAGTCAACGTGAGCATAGTGTCTTGCAACTGTTTCGTATTCAACGTGAGCTGTAGAGATGGTGATACCTCTAGCTTTTTCTTCAGGAGCTGCGTCGATTTCGTCGAATTTTTTAGCTTCTGCCTGACCAGCTGCTGCCATACAAGCTGTAATAGCTGCTGTTAACGTAGTTTTACCGTGGTCAACGTGACCGACAGTACCGATGTTAACGTGTGGCTTAGTTCTTTCAAATTTAGCACGTGCCATTTGTGATTCTCCTTTTTTTTAAGTATCTACTTAATACTATCTCTGATTAATCAATTGATTTTTTTGCCCTTGACGGGATTTGAACCCGTGGCCTCTCCCTTACCAAGGGAGTGCGCTACCCCTGCGCCACAAGGGCTTAATCTTGTTTAACAAGAGATACGCTTTGATTTATAGATTGGGCAGGGGTGGATTCGAACCACCGTAGTCGTTAGACGGCAGATTTACAGTCTGCTCCCTTTAGCCACTCGGGCACCTACCCACAAAGTTGTAAAAGTACGATTTTTAGTAAAATAAGCCGGTAATAGGAATCGAACCTACAACCTACGGTTTACAAAACCGTTGCTCTACCGTTGAGCTATACCGGCAAGTAAATCTATAATATTAAGGATATATCGCACTGTCAAGGATTTTTTTATGGCAAAATTCAAGGCTTTTCAATCCTATCAAGGCAACTCCCATCACCTTTTGACATAAAGCCAACAGCTCACACCATGCCCGCCATCCGAAAATTCGAGCACAGGGGCTTCTGCCTTACACCTATCAAAAGCAAAGGGGCATCTTGGGTGAAACTTACAGCCTGAAATTCTGTCTCTGATGGAAGGAGGCTGGCCTTCTATAACACAAAGCCTGTCCTCATCAGCTTTTGGCAATGATGCCAAAAGTCCTTTAGAATAAGGGTGCTTTGGATTAGAGAAAAAAACATCAGCAGGTGCTTGCTCTGCGATTTCGCCCGAATACATTACTATAACTTCATCAGCCACTTCTGAAATCAAAGCCAAATCATGGGTAACAAGGATTATTGAGGTTCCCATTTTTTGCTGAATTTCTTTAAAAAGTTTCATTATTTGAGCCTGAACAGTCACATCAAGCGCAGTTGTGGGCTCATCGGCAATTATCAAATCAGGATGGCAGCTAAGCGCCATCGCAATGATGACCCTTTGGCACATACCTCCTGAAAACTGATGAGGATACTCATCAATACGACGATCGGGCTCAGGAATATTAACCTGACGCAAAGCTTCTATTGCAAGGGCTCTGGCATGCTTTTTATCAACCTTTTGATGAAGCATAATAACTTCCATAATCTGATCACCCACCGTATAAAGAGGATTCAAAGAAGTCAAAGGATCCTGCGGAATGAGAGCAATTTTGTTTCCGCGAACTGTTTGGAGGTTTTCTTCCGTCAGATTCAAAAGATTTTGCCCGTTGAAATTGATATATTCGGCATTAACGAGGGCGTTTTTTGGCAAAAGGCGCAAAACAGACATCAAAGTGACTGATTTTCCGCAACCTGATTCGCCCACAATACCAAGGAGTTTACCCTTAGAGAGGGAAAAACTTACATTTTTTACAACTGATAAAACCTCATCATCAGAGGCAAAGGCGATATTCAAATTTTTGACTTCAAGCATTGTCATAATAAATTTATTATAGCTCATTTGAAGAAAAATCACTTGCCTATTAGGTTAAACTTATAAAAACATGGCAATTCTTTGATTAATGTGTTTCAAAAATCTAAAATTGTGGTATAATAGAGCATAAAGGAATATACATGAAATTTAAAGTGTCCAAAACTAAAGTCGCAGAAAAAGAATTCAAAGCCTTGCACAAAGAACAAAGGGAGATATTAAATACCGACTATAAAATAATAGAAACTAAAGGCATTGAATTTGTGAAAGTACGCCCACTAGGTGATGCCGTATTTGAAATAAAATCAAGTAATTTACGTTCTGTATTCAGATATGAAGAAAATCAAATTATTTTAATAGGACTAATTTTCCAAAAGCAATCTCAAAAAACACCCAAAAAAGAGCTAATCATTGCAAAAAAACGTCTAAAATAAAAACTCTACATAAGAAAGGATGAACATGAAATATATATACGTTAAAGATCAAGATGGCTTCGTAATTAAAAAAACCGAAAAAGACATTCTATCAAACGAAACCATAATCTCTAAAAAAGAATATGATGAAATCTCTGGCATAAATTATTATAAAAAAACTTATGGCAGAGGTGGGAAACGCTCTGGCGCCGGCAGACCCAAAAGTTCGACTACAAAAATACCATACTCTGTAAAATTTGAAAAAGAAACAGATTTAAAAATCAGAGAATATGCTAGAAGCCGTAAAATACCTATTAGCCAAGCCCTCAGGGAAATTGTAAAAAATGGATTAAATATAGCTTCCTAACCGCACCTTACGCAATTGCGCCCATCGTGTTTAGCCTGATAAAGAGCCTTATCAACGCGCTCCAAAAATTCCTGAATAGACTCAGAGGGTTTGTACTGTGCAAGACCGATACTTGTCGTTACATCAAGTTCTGACTGGTTTTTGACACCAAAGCCGCTTATATCAAAAGGTGATACCTCAACTGCACTGCGAAGCCTGTCTGCAACTATTTGAGC
>JAQUTS010000014.1 GCA_028694275.1 Candidatus Gastranaerophilales bacterium | reverse complement strand
TTTTGATTGTTGAGGCTCCTTTAGAATACACTATCCCTGAAGGTTTGTCTGTTATTAAAGAAAAGCTATACGGGGATACTAAAATTTATTTTTTAAAATAGCCTCAAAATGACCTATTTCAAGCTGTTTTGATATTTCTTTTGTCTATTTGTGTAAACAAATGTAACAAAAGTGGTAGTATTGCGCAATTATACACTCAGTATATACTTTATATATATGTAAGGAACAATAAAAGATTTTAAACCCACAACAAACCAACCCTTCCCTTACCCCCAACTGAAATTTTAAATCCCAAAAGATTTGCGCTCCTATCCCAAGGAGCTTTTTTATTGCAAAAATTTAGCAATTATTTTTTCTTTTTGCTTTATACAAAATATGATTAACAGCATATCTTGTTCACAAGTTAATTTTAGCGGTAAGTCTTTTCGGGATTCAAAGAAATTTTCCAAAGAAGCTCAAAAATTTGCAGAGGATTATTCTTTGCCCGGATATGATGTGGTGCAAGCTTATAGGGCAAAAATATTTTCCCATCCTATATATAAGGTGCCGTTAGAAAAGAAGATTTTTGGCTATTCTTCTCGTGAATCAAGTATTTTGCCTAAATATGAAGGCCCTGTGAGTAGATCTGCAGGGATATCAACAGAATCTTTGTTCGAAAAAAATGATAAAAAAGCCACTTGTTATGGCGGTGGGTGGCTAAAAGCGGACTTGGATACTCCTTTGAGTACAAAAGATGTACATACTTGCTCTGCTGTTCATTTGGTTGATGAAAGCGTTGGAGAGCATTTTTTGTATCATGTGCATCATGATACTCCTCAGTGGGAATTAGAAGCTTTCTTGCTTAAAGAATTCCCTTATTTTAATAAGATTAATATTTTCCCTGGAGACACTCTTGTAACACAAAAAACAACAGAAAAAATCCTTGAATCAATTACCAATATTAATCCTAAGGCTGATATTAATTTTTACCATTCGCCGGTTGATAATCCCGAATTGGTAGCTTATAAAGGTGCACTAAGTTTTTTGCCGCCAAATAATGACGGCAAAATGACTTTTAATGAAGTTTGTCAGTATGACAATATTATTTCTCAAACAGGTTAGTTATTGCTTGGGATGAGGCTTTGAACTTTGTGTAAAAGTTCGTCGCCCTTTTTTTGGATTTCATCCACCATAACTTCTGTTTTTGATTGAATATCTTTCATCGAAGATTCAGCTTTTGAACGTACTTCGTTAGTTTTTTTAGAGATATTTTTTCTTGTTACTTCTCCTGAGGATGGGGCTAACAGTATACCGGCCAACGCTCCTAAGGCGCCTCCGACAATGAACCCTGCAAAAAATTTATCTGCTGACATATTGTGGTCTCCTTATTTGTTTAAAAATACGTTAATACCTTTAGAGATGCTTTTTAATATCCCTAATTTTAGTTTTGCCAAATTTGATTGTAACGGGTTGATGATTGAGCTTACATTATTCTTTATAGCTTCAACTTTTTCATCCGCTGTTGAGGCAATAGCATTTACGTTTTTTAGTGCTAACTGTAGCTCCGTGATTGTGGGCTCGAGTTCTTGCTTGACAAGTGCGGCAATATCTTGTGATGTTTTAGTCAGTTGAGACAATTCTATAAGCAGTTTTATTAAATAAAATGCTATTACGACGAGAACTACCGTTGTTGTATAAGCAAAAAATATTAGTGACTGCTGTAAAAGTGGTGATAAATCTTGCACAATTTGCTCCTTTATAATTCAAAGCCTGATTCTTCGTCTTCTTTTTTCTTGGCAGAAGCGAGTTTGTTTGCTTTGATGTAATCGTTTACTTTTTGGATTTGTCCTTCTACTGAAATTTTGAGTTTTTCCAATGACTCAAGACCTGCTTTTTTTGCATAGTCTACATCTTCAGGAAGTGTACTTTTAATATTTTCTAGAGTTTCTTTTACTTTTTCTCTTGTTTTTTCACCTGATTCGGGTGCAAGCATTATGCCTGCTGCTATACCTGCTGCTACTCCCAGCAGTATACCCATACCGAACGAAATTCCTTCATTATCTTTTGACATATTTGATTTTACCTCCGTAAAAAATTATATAAGTAAATTATACCAGCTTTTTGCCTGTTTTAAGCATTTTTTCCTCTGAATAATAAGAATGACAATACAAACCAGAATAAAATGTTTCCGCCTTTAATGATTTTGGGCAAAAAAGGCTTTTTGGCAAAAAATAATCGACCGATTAAACCGTTAATCAATACATCCGTTAAAATTTTTTTGATAAAACCGAATGTGATTTTGGATTTGTTGACATATTTGTCATTAAAACAGTAGCATAAGTCTTTTAATTTTTTCATATTTTCAAGATTTATATCCGTTTTTTGCTTTAAGTCTGTTTGAAGAAGTTTGATTTTTTTTGTCAAATCTTGCAGCTTTGATACTGCTAAAACTGCTGCAATTATTTCAATCAACGCTAATATATGAATTGTGTAAAAGGCCTTCATTGTAGTGTTTGTCCTCTTTTCTGGTATTTATTATATAATTTAATCCCAGTTTATTACAGCTTATGCTTTTTAAATACGTCGGATAGTTTAATTTTTAAGTTTAATTTTAAGTTGTATTTAAGTTTGTTTTTAAATTATAATTGATACTGAAAAAGTATATTGAGGAAGCTAAAAGTGTCAAAATATTTGTTGGAAATCGGAGTTGAAGAGTTACCTTATAAGTTTATTCCGTCTGCTTGTGAGCAATTGAAGTCAGAATTTACTAAAATGTTTGAAACTCAAGGCTTGCCATATTCTTCAATTGATACTTATGCTACACCCAGAAGGCTTGTTGTTTTTGTTGATGGTCTTGTTGCCAAACAGCCAGATATCACCAAATCTATCAAAGGGCCTCCTGCAAAAGTTGCTTATTCCCAAGATGGTTCTTTAACCCAAGCCGGAATTGGTTTTATGAAAAAACAAGGCTTGACAGAGTGTGATTTGCAAATTAAATCAGAAAACGGCGTAGATTACGTTTTTGCAAGTGTTGAGCAAAAAGGTCTTGATACAAAAGAGGTTTTACAAACCGAAGTTCCTGTGGCTGTACTGAAGCTTCAGGGGGCTTATTTTATGAGATGGGCTGATTTTGATATCAAATTTTCTCGTCCTGTGAGATGGATGGTTTCGTTGATGGATAATGAAGAAATCAAAATTAAAATTGCTGATGTGGAATCATCTAAAATCTCAAGAGGGCACAGATTCTCTGAAAATAAAGAAATTGAAATAGCCTCTATAGATTCATATTTTGAAACTATGAAAAAAGCTAATGTAATAGTTGATCAAAATGAGAGAAAGGCTCTTGTTTTGGAGCTTTTGGAGAAAAAAGCACAAGAAGTCGGCGGTATAATAAAGCCCGATGAAGAACTTTTGGAAGAAATTACAAATATTGTAGAATGGCCTGTACCCGTTATGTGCAGCTTTGTTGAAGAATATCTTGAGATCCCTGATGAAGTTACAGTTACTGTTATGAAGTCTCATCAGAGATATTTCCCTGTTTATGATAAAAACGGCAAATTGACTAATAACTTTATTACAATGGCCAATTATTTAGGAAATGATTTTGAAAATATCAAAATCGGTAATGAAAGAGTTATCAAAGCTCGTCTTGAAGATGGTAAGTTTTTCTACGATGAAGACCTTAAAAAGAAGCTTGTTGACAGAGTCGAAGATCTAAACGGTATTACTTTTCAAAAAGGTCTTGGTACTATGTGTAACAAGTCCAAAAGGCTCGTTAGGCTGGCTGGTTATTTGGCTGAAAAAATGGGAAAAGTTTCTGAGAAAGCTTCCATTGAGCGTACTGCATTACTATGCAAAGCTGATCTTTTGACGAAACTTGTTTATGAATTTACTGAGCTTGAAGGCTTTATTGGTGCAAATTACGCTCTTAAGACAGGTGAAACGCAAGCAGTTGCAAATGGTATCAAAGAACATTATTTTCCACTGGGAGCTGATAGTGATGTGGCCCAATCAATTGAAGGCCAAGTGGTTGGTATCGTGGACAAAATTGACACCATTGTGACAACTTTTGCTGTGGGCAAAAAACCTACAGGATCTGCGGATCCATTAGGTATCAGAAGAGCAACTCTTGGTGTGATTACTACTGTTCTGAAAAATGACCTCCAAGTTGATATTTTTGATATTATTGCCAAAACCATTGATGAAGCACCTATCGAAATTTCTGATAAGGCGGCACTTTTGGTTGATATAAATGAATTTTTTGTCGGAAGACTTAAAATTTTGCTTCAACAAAACTACAAATACGATCTTATTGACGCAGTTTGTTCTGTGAAATCACCTTTAGAGGATATTTGTGATTTGAAGCTTCGTCTTGATCTTTTGACTTCTTTGGCGGCGGGGTCTGATTTTGAAAAACTGAATGATTCGATAAATCGTATTATACGTATTATAAAAGATGCAAAAGCAGATTCTTTTGATGAGTCTTTGTTTGTATTTGATGCGGAAAAGGGGCTTTGTAGTGCCTTGCAAGCTATTGATGATAAAAACGGTTATGACACTCTTGTAATTGGCCTTAAGTCTATTGGTGAGCCTATCAGTAAGTTCTTTGATGATGTTTTGGTTATGGATAAAGATGAAAAAGTTAAGCAAAATAGGATTAACCTTTTGGCATCTGTCAAATCAAAATTCGAGCTCATTGCTGATTTTAGCAAAATAGTTATCTAGCTTGTTGTTTAGATGTTTCGGGTATTGTCACAAAATTTGTAAAAAACTACAATTATCTTCTAAAACATATTAAACTATTATTATGCAAAAAATCCCTTGAGGTTAATTTATTGAGTCATAATACAGATACTATCGTAAAACCCAAGAGTCAGGTTGAGGAAAACACGCATTTATCTCCAAAACGGGGCGAAGGATATGGCAAAAAACATAAAAAGCTTTTTTATGTTATCAGTTTTTTGTTGGTATTTTTTGCCTTAATTTACAAATTTTTGTTGCCTGTTTTTATCAAGCCCCAGCAGGTTTTGCAGGTGTTAAACTCCTATGTTAATGATGGGTATTCACTTGATGTTAAAGGACTTTCTACAGATCTGAGTTGGGATTTTTCGCTGGTTTTGGATGCTGATGATGTTGGTCTCTCACAAGATAAAAAAAATATTTTTCACTCCTCAAATACGCATATAAAAATTCCTTTGGTGATGTTAGTTTTTAATAGGGCTGATAATACACAATTTTTTGCTGATAAAGCGCAAGTTTACCTTGAGAGGGACAAAAATAAAAAGCTTAATATTCAAAAAGCTTTCAAATTCAAACAAACAGCAGGACAAGTCCCAAAGTTCAGGGTTGCACTAAAAGATTATGCAATAGAATTTGTTGATTACGGACAAAGCCCCATTCTTTTAGATGGGTATAATCTTGATTTGGGAAATATAAATCTTTATAGGCTCAAAACGTTTGGTTCTGTTACTTTTCCTGACAAGAGCGTTACGATTTTAAATTTGAATTTTATTTCCAAAAAACCTCTCAACAAAGGTAATTTTGTTTTGAGTGGAAATGTTTCAAATCTGGATTTTTCAAAAATAAATAGATACATTATCGAATTTTGTCCTGAAGTTACTTCCACTCAAGGTGTCTTGAACGGTGATTTTGATATAAATGCCTACGGACGAGAAAAACTTACGGACAATCTCAAAGTTAGCTTGAATTGTAATAATGTGTTTGTTTCTACAAAAAAATACCCTCATTTTTTTGAAATTGCAGACGATGCACAAATACACGCTTTGGGAAAATATCACCATCATCGTTTCGTATTTAAAAAATTTAGAATCGTTTCACGTGATTATAATATAGATCTTGTCGGCGAAATCAAACATATGGACAGAGAAGTTAAGCATCTTGATATCAAGGTTAAGTCATCTCATTCAGATATGAAAAAAATAATGGGTCTTGTCCCAAAAACTGTTGGAGTCAGACATGACGGGATTAATAAGGCTATTAAATATTGTGTTGACGGTTTTGTAAGTTGTGATCTCAAAATCAAAGGTAAAACAAGCTCTCCCAAATATTGGGGAACGCTGAATATTGATAATTTTGTAGTGGATGGTGATATGGCGAGTGCAAAATCTTCTATTGAAATTTTGTACAAAAAAAGAAGACTGCATTTGAATACAAATTTGGTTGATGCATCAGGCAAGGTCTTAAATATCAGCGGAACTTCTAAAATGGGGCGTAGGCCAAAACTCAATATGAGAGCTCGTTCAGATGGGCAAATTATACTCAAAGAAACCAGGAAAAATCTTTTGGCTCTTTCTGATATATTAGGACTGCCTTATGGTATTTTGCCTGACACTATGTTGGACGGTACAGCTGTTGTTGATCTTTGCGCTAAAGGTGTCGGCAAAGATACTGCTGTGTCGGGGTATCTTTCTTTGTACAACACAAGAGCCAAATATAATAAACTTTCAAAGCAAGTATTTATTCCGCAAGGGGTGCTCAAATTCCAAAACAGAAATATCTACTATAATAACTTTATTACATATATTGACTCTTTTAAAACTGTTTTGAACGGGCGCACTACTCTTGATAACGATGTATTTTTGAGGTTAACTTCTAATCTGTTTTCATCTTCTGTATCTCTTGATATATTTCAGCATAGTCAGTTGTTTAAGCAAGTGGCGGAGAGTATTTCAGATGTAGAGCAATTAAGCGGTAATGTGGATTTTGACATTCTGTTGAAAGGAAATATTTCAACTGAAATTAATAGAGAAGGCACTGTGAATCTTCTTGGGACGGGTATTTTGTTTAAGGGCTTAAATGCTCCGGCAAGTGGGCTTTTGGGCCGAATTGATTTTGTTAATAATGTTTTTGAATTTAAAAATATCAAAGGGAATTGCCTCAAATCCCCGATAGAGTTCACGGGAAATATCAACAATAATCAAATAGATGCAAAAATTTTGGCCCCTAAGGTTGATATGGGGTCTGCCATTTCTTCTATAAAAACAAGCCCTGCATTGTCGAAACTGGTTCCTGCTTTAGCTCCGATAAAGGCAGCCAAAGGCGATGTTTGTGCCGTTTTGACACTTAAAGGAAATCTAAAAGAAGATTTCTTTGACAAAATCCACTGTTCTTTTGACAACTCTTCTATCTTATTGGAAGGTCTATCATCTCCAGTTATTATTTCTTCAGGGGCTTTTGAGGCTGATAATAATACTCTTAAAACAGAAAAAATTTCTTTTGTTATATTTAATTCAAAAGGGGTTTTAGAAGGTGTCATAAAAAATCTGTCTGAGTCACCTTTATATGATATGAAATTGACTCTTTCAAATATTGATAAATCTTGTTTTGAAGCATTGAAAAATAGTGAACTTCCACCGAAAACAAAGGCAATATTGTCTAATGTGCGCAATTTTTCAGGTAGTGCATCAGGTGTTATTTATATTAAGAATAAAATCACAGGCAAAATTAAATTCAACAATGTTGGTTTTGTTTATTCTTCAGCTTCTTTACCCATAAGGCTAAAATCGGGTGATTTGCTAATAGACGATAACAAAATATCATTGCCGAATTCGGTCGTTTATATTGCGGGATCTGCATTTAGACTAAATTCATATTATTCTAAAGATAAAGAATTCGCTCTGAATTTGGATGGACGTTTATCACCCTATGATGTTGATAATTATATAAACAAAATCCTTATTTCTCCTTTGAATCTCAAACAGACAACGCCTTTGCGCCTCAAAATTTTAAAGGATTCTAAGGGTAATTGGAATATTTTATCAAGTATATTTCTTGATAGCGGTAATGCGATTTCTTACAAGGGAGTTTCTGTCGGCGATGCTTCCAATAGCTATTTTATAGGCGGTGGATTGAAGTTTGTTGGTAATCAACTTTCTTTTCAAAATCTTGGTGTTAACCAGTTTAGTGCATCTTCTGTTTTTCCTTTGGAGTTGTATAATCCTTTAAGTTCAAAAAATTTCCTGGAAGTTTCAGGGACTATTAATCTAAAAACTTTGGATGAAAATTTGAGAGTTTATACCAGAGAATTTATGGATATTAATCTTTTTAATGAATTTTTTAATAAATACATAGACAAAAGACTTTTTTATGGCGGTCAGTTTAAGGGCAATCTTTTCTTAAAAGGGAAATGGGGCGCACCTGATATCCACGGTGTTTTGGATATCAAAAATGCCTCATTGCCATCATTTGCCACCAAAATCCCTACCTTGAGAATTGTCTTTGCCAAAGATGGTATTTTTCTTCAAGACGGCATATTCAAAATCGCAGGCTCTGAGTTTAACTTTGATGGTGTTGCGGATAATGTAATTGCGTTCCCATATGTATTCAGGAACATGGATATAACCTCATCCAATATAAATATTGATGAAATAGCCAAAGTTATTAAAAAAGATTCTGATATGAACGGAACAGTTCCTCCTTTTGTTATCAAAAAGGGGACTTTAAGATCATCAAAACTTGTTATTAATAACCTTATTACGGATGATGCCAAGGCAGAATTTTCTTTTTCTCCTGATTGGAAGTTGTCTTTGGATGATTTCTATTTCAAAACAGCTGATGGTGAGGTTACAGGTAACACTTCGTTCGATTTTTTGACGTACAAAATCCGAACCAATTTGAAATTTAAAAATCTCAAAGCAAATGCTGTGGCTACTACTCTTTTGCAAATGCCAAATGAAATTTATGGAATTTTAAATGGGGAAGCTCATTTTTCCACTCAAGGGCTTGTTCGTTCTGAACTTATCAAAAATTCAAACGGACATGTGAAGTTTCAGGTTATATCGGGGAAACTTGTCCGACTAGGGTCTTTGGAGTATCTTATAAGAGCTGCTGAGGTTGTAAAATCAGGTATTACAGGGCTTTGTATTAATAATGTTTGTACTCTTTTGGCTCCCCAAAAAACCGGGCATTTTGATACAATAAATGTCGATTTCAAGGTGAAAGATGGTGTGTTGTATACGGATAATCTTGTTTCTAGAGGTAAAAAGCTCAGCATATACCTTGCCGGAAATTTTGATATGAGCACGAATTATTCAGATTTTACTATTCTTGGGAAAGTTTCAAAATCAATTATGCCCTTGTTGGGGCCTGTTGGTAATTTGTCAATTTCCAAAATTGTCAATAATATCCCCGGTGTTGACAACAAGGACAAAAATTTGGCCCATATTATCCCCGGATTGGCCAAGGTCCCAGGCGTTGATTTTAACGATAAGGGCTTTAGGCGTTTCATCGTCAATATTGAGGGCGATTTGTATGATCAAAAATCAGTTAAAAATTTCAGATGGATTGATTAATTTGATTTGAACACTTGAACAATCCAATTAAGCGTATCTGTTTTGATGGATGGAGTATTTCTGTATAGTGAAGCACCCATTCCGTTTGCATTTAGTAGTTTTACAATGCAATTGCCTTGGGCATATTTTTTTATTTCCATTGCGTGTTGGACTCCTAGTTTGACGTTTTTGTTATCGAATATCAACACTGGGTGTGGACCAAAGTTCACCATTTCTATTGGTATGAATAGGGTTTTGATGGTCAATCGCGGAGATATCAAGACTATTGATTTCACAATCGGAGCTTTTTTATTTAATTTTGCAGCGGCGATTACTGCTGCATTGGCTCCTATATTGTTGCCGACTAAAATAATTCTATTTGTGTCGATTGTTTTGCTTTGGGTGGCTTTTAGGGCATCTACAGCGCAAACTATGTCTTGCGGGTATTTTGCATAATCACTGTTTGTAAAATACATCCATGATCTTTGTTTTAGCTTTGCCGTATAGATACTTTGCCCATGTCCTCGTTGATCTATTGCCAAACATGCGTAACCTTTGGCACAAATTAGATCAGGCAATCCCTTCCAGTCATTTTTATTCGAGCCTATTGCGTGTAAAAGTATAACAACAGGAACTTTTTTTCCAGGCGGCATTGGCGGAGTATAAATTGTACCTGTTATGTTGAAACCGTCTTTTGCCGTATATTGAAACGCCTTTGTTTTTGCTTGGGCAAATGGTGTATTCAGCAAAAATACTATTAATAAAATTATTATTGATAAAAACTTTTTCATATTCTAATCCTTTTTCGACTCGTATATGATAACAAAAATACTATTTTAATTGATGCTTTGTTTAGATGAATTAATATTTCTTAATATGAATAAATTCATAATTAAAGTTTTATCAAAAATTGCCGATATCAATAATAAGTATAGGTAAAAAAGGTGTACAAATGTCAGAAATAGGAGCTATAGACGCTTTTCCAGGCTTCAGTTCTATTTTTCAGTTAAATGTAAGCAGGGTATCTGTGAATCCTTTTGCATCGGTTGATGAAATGTCAGATGTAAATCAAACAGATGCTCAGGTGAATCCTTTTACCAAACCTGAAGAACTTATTGAAGCATTTAATTTGTATGATCCTAAAAACAGACTCAAAATATTAAGCTTGTTTTCTTCTTCTCAAAAAGAGCAAGCTGTGGGACTTTTGGGTAAAGAAGGTTTGCAGCTTGGGTTGAAGTTTTTTGATAAAGAAAAGATAATGAATCTTCTTTTTGGGACTTCTCAACAAGATATATCTAAAGTTGTGATGGCTATAATGCCTTTACAAAAGGCTTTCGAGGTGATTCCTCAAAAAATCCTGACTCAGTTTATTCTTGCCAAAGAACAAAATAAAGAAAATTTCATGAAAGCTTTTGCTAATTATTCTGTAGAAGAGTTGCAAAAACTTATAGGAAATTTGACAGGTATTCCTCAAAAAAACAAATCTCAGCAAGCAATGATAGCAATGTTGGATAAAATCCCTTTTGAGGCCATGCAGCCGATGCTTGCAAGCGTTAATCCCGAACAAAAAATCAATCTTGTAGCGCATATGACAGGTGCTAATAATGAGCTTTTTGATCTTTTCCCAAAATCAGAGCTTATGAGGCCTCTTGCCACAATGGAAAAAGAAGAAACCCTTAAGGGGTTCACTAACTTGGATAAAGACGTGATGGCAGGTATGGTATCCAGTTTGCCCGAGCAGTTGATTCCTCTTGTGCTTACTTTGATTCCTGTTGAAAAACTTGCTAAAGCATTGATAGAAAAATACCCTGATGTGATATCTCAGGCTCTTGCGCTACAAGCGGAAACACCATCAGCTTTTAGTTAGTCATTTCTAATATAAATGACCTTAAAACTTGAAGAGCTTTATAGGCTGCTCTTGTTCTTATTTCTGTTCTCGGAAGTTTTTCAGGGAAGAGAAATTTTTCAGTTTTGGAATATTTTCCATTTGTTATTCCAACATAAACAAGGCCTACAGGTTTTAGGGGGCTTCCCCCATCAGGTCCTGCAATCCCCGTTATGCTCAGCCCTATATCGCACTTTGAGAGATTTTTTATTCCTATTGCCATTTCCTCTGCAGTTTGCTCACTTACGGCGCCATGTTTTTCAAGGGTGTTTTGGGATACTTTTAGAAGATTCATTTTGGCTTTATTAGAGTAGGTTACAACGTTTGTAGAGATGTATTTGCTGCTTCCAGGAACGTCTGTAAGCAATTTGCTGATGTATCCTCCTGTGCAGGATTCTGCCACAGCTATTGTCAGATTATTTTCTGTAAGTAAATCCTTGAGTAGGTATTCGATGGAATCATCATCATAACCAAAAACGTAGTTTTTTAATCTATATACTACTTCTTGAGTGGTTTCATCAACTATTTGTAGAGCTTCGTTTTCTGTTTTGGCTTTGGCTGTGATTTTTATGACAAGTTCAGAGCTTTTGGGTAAAAAAGCTATTCCCGTTGGGTTTTTATCTACGATGTCCTTAATTACTTCATTGACTTTTGCTTCTGAAATACCTGAGAGCTTTATTTTTTTGATTTTAATTTTTGAATTATTCAACTCTGCAAGATAGTGCTTTATTTCTTTATCTATAAAATAACTTACTTCTGATGGAACACCCGGTAGAAGAAATATTCTTTTCTTGCCCTCTTCCAGTAGTATACAGGGCGCAGTTCCTGAATAATTTAAAAAATATTTGGCTCCTTTTGGGATGTAGGCTTGTTTTTTGTTAAAAGGGTAAATTTCTCTTCCTGTATTGCCAAGCAGTTTTTTTATATGCTCCCAAATTTCTTCTTTCAGTACAAAGTCTCTATTTAGGCATTTTGCTACAACTTTTGCTGTTATGTCGTCATCAGTAGGGCCAAGTCCGCCTGTTATAAATATCAATTCCGAGCGTTTTAATGCGGTTGATAGCAAAGATATAATTTGGCTCTCATCATCACCTACGCTTGTGTGGATAGATGTTTCTATGCCTAATGCCAGCAGAGATTTTGCAATAAGTGCTGAATTTGTGTCGATGACATCGCCTGTTATCAGTTCGTTTCCTATTGCTATAATTTCTGCATTTTTATACATTTTGTGCCTTAATTTAGGGGTAAATCTATAGGTTCAACCAGTTTACCTCTTATAATTTGGTTTTCTTGAACTAAAACTTCATTACCTTTTCTGAACAAATCAGCAAAGGTTTTCCCTGTAAACATCAAGGTTGAAGCGCAAAATCCACCGGTTGCGCTGATAGGTGTAATGATTAGTTTTGGATATCCGAAGAGAAATCTGTCTCCGATATCGTTTCCCCAATCAACAGAACCTCTGACTAGGCTTACGCTGTCATCAAAATTATCGCAAAAATATGTTTTATAGCTTCCGCCTCCTGAAATACCCATACCGTCTTTGGTTAGTGCGATATCCGTCAGCCTGAGGCTCACATCAAGTTGTTTGCCTTCAGGTGTCACCAAATGGTCAAAATCAAGGTATAGAGCTCCTGGTGTTCTTAGTCTTTTGCTTCTTTTTGAATAGTTTACCGTGCCTCTCATTAGAGTTCCTGCAGGTAGAACTATTTTTCTGTTTATTCTTATATCATTCTCAAGTGATGCAGTAAAATCATCCCCTGATAAGTTTGTTATACTGCTCATATTTTGCAAAAATCTTACATCTACAAGTGTGCCCGCAGCGATTCTTCTTGATTGTAAGTCTGCGCTAAATACACCTTTTGGTGCAGGTGTTGATTGCGCAATACTATTCAGGCAAATTATTATCAACATAAAAATACTTATAATTAAGCTTTTATAAAGTGTTTTCATATTATTCTCCCAACATTCTTATAGTTATATTTTATTACATAATTACGCCTTCTGCGAGAATTGTTAATAATTGTTAATAAATTACTGCAATCTGAAATTATATACTTTTTATTGTTTTTATATATATAGCATTAAACTAATAAATTTAAATTAAGCGGAAAATTCTAAGGAGAAAAGTGAAATGGCATTTTTAACGGTGCAACTCAATGTGCAAAGGATCACTGCCCAGAAAGCTGATGTAGAGTATTGGATGGCGGTTATTTCTGAAAAGAGAACCAGAATCACCAACCAAATCTCAGAACTTCAATCAGGTGAAGCTGCAGTTGGTATGGACAATCCTATCATCGTCAATTTACAGGCGGTAGATAAACAACTTGAGCTTGAACAAAGTAAGTATGAGGCTGTTCAACAATCTCTTTCTTCTCAGCTGGAATCTTATGAGAAACTTTTGCAAAATAACATCAAAAGAGAAATGAGATTCGAATTCGGTTAGAAAGTTGAAGCCTGACTTTTATTTTATTTCGGCATTTTTTAGGTTATAATTATGCCTAATGAAAGCTTGGAAAACATTTGATATTTTTAATTCTATGCCATTGACGATAATCAAAAATAAGATTATCGACTTTGTGCATGTTGAAAGTCCATCTGCAGAAAAACAAAATTTTCTCCTTAACGGTACTTTTTTGCAAGCTCACATAAATGGGGCTTCAAATATACAGTTTAATATTTTTAGTAAAAAACTCTGTAATTTTTTGCTTTCAAGTTGGGAGAGAATTCAGAGGAAGAATAAAATATGAAAATTAAGTCGGCGGATTTTGTGAAAAGTGCCCCCAAACTTGCTGATGCTCCTGTTGGGGAATTACCTGAGATAGCTTTGGTTGGGCGATCAAATGTCGGAAAGTCTTCTTTTATCAATGCTTTGTGCAACAGAAAAAATCTCGCCAAAACCAGTAATACCCCTGGCAAAACCCGTCTTTTAAATTATTACATTATAAATGAGCAATTTTATATTGTGGATATGCCCGGTTATGGGTTTGCCCGTGTTTCCAAGTCAGAGCAAGCATTGTGGCGTCAAAATTTTGAAAAATATCTAAAAGAAAGAGAACAACTTCAATTTGTAATTCAGTTTATTGATGCAAGGCATGAAGTTCAAAAAAATGATATCCAAATGAGAGAATGGCTGGATTATAATAATATCAAGACTATTACTGTTGTTACCAAGTCTGATCTTGTGAAAAAATCCAAATTGAATCAAGTTATAAATGATGTAAAAAATCTCATCGGAGAAGAGATAATTTTGTTCTCAGGTAAGACAGGGTATGGGAAAGACGCTATTTTGGAATTACTTTCAGAAGTAAAATAAATACACTGATTGAATGAGCAAGAAACTTTAACCATAATATATACTTTACGTAGGTTAAGTTATGAGGTTTTTTGTTATGTTTAGAAGAAAATCTTTAATCAACGAGCAGATTCAAGATGTAGCTCTAATATTGCCTCAAACTGAGGGGATTTCTGATTCTATATCCAAAAATTGGACCGAGCAGGCTGTGACTTGTTATCAGCTTGAGGGCAATTGTCAGGAGTGTTCTATCGGATGCGGTAATTATTCTTTTGTTTGTCAAATGCACAAAGTAGTCGACAAGCTTCTTAAAGAAGTCGGTCCTCCTACTGAAGTTGATGACAATACACCTTTGAGTGCTTAGTTATTTATTCACTTCGAAAAATTTAAAAACCAGGTCTTTGACCCTTTTGTCTTCCTGATCTTCAGGAGACAAGTTTGTTTGGTTTGTTTTTTCGATTTTGATTGTATTTTCTTCTGTATTTTGATTTTGTGATTTATGTTTTTGAAATTTAGTCAGTAAATTTGTGGCTGCGCCTTTTTTCTTTATTAATATTGCAACAAGCCCCAAAAATAGTGCCAGAGCCAAAACAAGAGCCCTCAGCATTTTTGATAGAGAGTCCTTAATTGCTTCTTTTTCTGTTTTTATTATTTCTTTGTCACCCTCAAGTCCGTATTTGGAAGGTAATATAGCCGTTTTTTGAGAAGCTTGTTTTATGGTTTTTGTTTGCAATTCGCTAAATTGTGCAAAGCTTGGGTTATGGTTAAACCCAAAGCTTAGTACACCAAGTAGTATTAAAATTAGAATATTATTCTGATTTTGGCGTTTCATTTTCAGCCCCGTCATTTTTAGGTTGAGGTTTGCGTTTTTGAGGACGTCTTGGACCCATTGGTTTGCGTTGTTGTTGGGGTCTTTTATTTGCATTTGGTTTATCTTGAGATTCCTCTTGAACTGCTTGTGTTTTAGGAGGCTCTTCTTGTATTTCTTCCAACAAGGTGAAAGTATCTTTTGCAAAGTCTTCATCAAGATGTTTTTTCACAACGCCTGGGTTGACGCCTTTGATTTTTACATTTTGGGCGTTATTTACAAGTCCCTCATTTTGAGAGAAGTAATTTTCGATATCTTTTTGTTCCAGCTTAAACTCTTCATCAGCAGCTGGTTCAGCTACCATTGCTTTAGCTGCTTGTGATGGGTTTGTGCTTATGGTTTTATTTTTTGGAGCGTTGTTGTTTGGTTTTTGTCTTTGAAGCAGTTTATTTTTTGCTGATTTGATGCTCTGTTCTGTTTCTTGAGGAGAAGATGCAAAGCTCAAATCTAGTAGCAAATGGCCGTTTCCTTGGCAGTGAGGGCAGGTTTTGGTGAATATTTCATACAAGCTTTGCCCTTGTCTGTGACGTGTAAGTTCAACCAAACCAAGATCAGAAATTTGTCCTATTGTAGGCTTGGCTTTATCTGTTTCTATTGCCATTTCAAGTGCTTCTAAGACTGTCAATTTGTCAGTTCTGTTCTCCATATCAATAAAGTCGATGATTATCATACCGCCAATATTACGGAGTTTTAGCTGACGTGCAATTTCATTAACAGCTTCCAAGTTTGTTTTTTTGATTGTTTCTGCTTGTGTGGCAGAGCTTGTGAATTTGCCGCTGTTTACATCTATTACAGTCAAAGCTTCTGTTGGCTGGATATATAGATATCCGCCTGATGGCATATTTACTTTGGTTTGAAGCGCGGCTTTGATTTCTTTATCTATGCCTGTTGTAATCAAAATCGGTTGTGTGTCTTTGTGTACGGATAGTTTAATATTTTTACCCATATTCCACGCTTGCAAAATTTGGTTGGCTCTGTGATGCGCAAAAGATGTATCAAGAATGATTTCATCAATTTCATCACTGCAAGCTTCTCTTATTACTCTGTATAGTAAGTCTTGATCGCGGTATAGAAGGCTTGGAGGTTCTACCATATCAGAAGAATTTACGATGCTGCTCCATTTTTCGAGCAATGTTTCCAAATCGTCTTGAATCTCTGATTCTGATTGGTTTTCCGCTTCTGTTCTTACAATAACGCCAACGCCTGCTGGTTTTAGTAAGCTTACGATTGATTTTAGTCTTGAGCGTTCTTTTGCAGAAGTGATTTTTCTGCTGACGTTAATACCTTTTTCTTCAGGAATAAGTACCAAAAAACGCCCTGGAAGGCTTAATGCCATAGTTACACGAGGTCCTTTATGGCCTGTTGGTTCTTTTACAACTTGTACAATTACTTTTTGCTTTGGTTTAAGTTTGTCTTTTAAGGCTCCTTTGCCCAAAACATCAGACGCGTGCAAAAATCCCATTTTGTCACTGCCTACATTTACGAAAGCTGCATCAATACTTGGAAGAATGTTTTCGACTGTAGCTAAATATACATCGTTAAGTAAGATTTCTCCTCTGTGTACAAAAAACTCCGTTACTTTTCCTTTTTCCAAGACCGCAGCAAGATTATCTCTCTCGGAGATTACTATTTGTTTTGCCATTTTTTCAATTCCTTTATTAAATTCATAAATCCTGTAATAACTCTTTTAAATTCTCGTCTAATAAACCTGTTCTGGTTATACACCAGTTTATTTGAGGGAATATTGTGTCTAAGAATTCGTCCGCTCTTAGTTGTCTAATAGTATCAGAGCCAAGTTGCCCTGTTTTAATAATAAACTCTAATTCTCCATTTTGTTCATCTATTACATCAATTGACTTGATAGATGGGCGGATATTTATTTGTTGTCTTAAACCTTTTTTAGTTGTCTTTTCTATAAAAATTTCTTCATTATTGAAAAGCTCACTTATTTTATACCGCAATTCCAAACTTTTTACAAGTGTTTTATCACAAATTATTGCTCTGTATTTACCCCAAAAAATCATTTTATCCATACTTGGTGTTGATTTTTCAATTTTTACTACAGATTTAATTTTTGCACCTTCTGGCAGGTTGCTTTGTATTAACTCTTTGAGGGTATTCGGATCTTTGTCATCATATAGTTCAATATCCAAAAACTCTCCGTCACTTTCGACAAAAATAGGTAATGCAACGCTCGCAGAAATTTTTGGAGACGGGTTAAAACCTTGCGAAAATACAATATCGAGTCCTGATCTTTTTAGTACTTTGTAAAAAGTGCCTACCCAATCAAGATGCGATATGTATTTGAGGTTGTTTTTTTTGCTTATAACAAGTCTGTAAGAATGAATTTTTTTGGTTTGTTCTGTTTTTTGCGGTTCTTTTGCTGCGTATGAATTTTCATCAAAAATCACTTTTTTGTATCCGGTTGTTTGGCAAACGCCACAAGCACTGCAAGCTTTATCACATGGCTTTGATACGGCATCTTTTAATGATTGATTATATTCATTTATAAGCCACTGTTTTTTTACTCCCGTATCAATAAAATCCCATGGTAAAGTTTCGTCTGTGGGGATGTTTTTTATGGAATATTCAAGGAGATTTATTTCTGCTTCTTGTGCGGCTTCAATCCATCGGTTTTTATCCATATTCTCACGCCAAGCATCAAGATATGCGCCTTTTAGGAAGGCTTTTTCTATAATAGAGCACAGTTTTTTGTCTCCTCTTGAAAACACTGCCTCAAGCTGTGAGGTGAAAATATCAGAAAAATTGAGTCTTACGCCACGTAATAATTTCACTTTGCTGATAAGATAGCTGATTTTTTGTTGGATTAATTCAGGTGAATCTTGCCCAAACCATTGGAATGGTGTGTGCGGTTTTGGGACAAAAGTTGATACGGTACATGTCAAATCTAAATGATGTTTGTAGTTATTTTCTTTTTTAACATCAAGAGCCGTTTTTTTAATTTTGGATAAAAGTTCTATCATCTCATCAAGATCTTCAAATGTTTCAGTCGGCAGACCCAGCATAAAATACAATTTTATTTTGCCCCATCCTGCTTTGTAGCAAGTCATTACTGCTTGCAGAATTTGTTCTTCAGTGAGGTTTTTGTTTATTACATTTCTCATTCTTTGAGAGCCAGCTTCAGGTGCAAAAGTTATAGTACTTTTGCGGACGGACTGCACCATATTTGCAAGTTCAAGGTTGAATGAATCTGCTCTTTGGCTTGGCAAAGAAATTGAAGACCCTTTGGGGGAATGTTTGGCGCAAAGTTCTTTTACAACGGCATTTATATTGCTGTAATCATTTGATGATAATGATAATAGTGAATATTCTTCATACCCCGTATTGGCCAAAAGGTTGTCGGTGATATCTATAATTTCTTCTGATGAGCGTTCGCGTATAGGAAGATTGGTAAAGCAACTTTGGCAAAATCTGCACATTCTGCCGCATCCGCGTCTGATTTCTGTCACAACTCTGTCATGAGTGCAAGGAGAATAAGGTATAGGAAAGTTTTTGAGTGCGTTAATATCTCCTAAGGGGCAGATTCTTTTTTCTACTTTTTGCCCTTCTTTATAAAATTGAGGAACATAACAACCTTTTATTTTTGATAGCGCAAAGAGTTTTTCGTCTCTCGATTTGTCTTTCATATGGCGCAAAGTTGTACAAATTTCTACCAAGACTTCTTCGCCATCACCCAGTGTGAATACATCAATAAATTCTGACATTACAAGAGGATTGTAGCTGGCCGGTCCACCCGCTAATATAATAGGATCAGAATCACTTCTTTGGTCATTACGGTGGGGTATTTTGCTTAGTTTTAATAAAGCCAAAACTGTCGGGAAACTAATCTCATATTGTAATGAAAAAGAGACTATATCAAATTCATTCAGCGGCATTTTGCTTTCTGTTGCGTAAAGAGGGATATTGTTTTCTTCCATTTGAAGTTTCATATCAACATCAGGAGCATAAGCTCTTTGCGCCCAAATAAAATCTTCTTTGTTTAGCACATCATAGAGTATTCTGCATCCAAGATTAGAAGCCCCAAGTTCATACATGTCAGGAAAAACAAGTGCGAAATTTATATCAACGGAATTGAAATCTTTTTTGATTTCTCCTATTTCTCCGCCTATATATCTGGATGGTTTATTTACTTTGTATAAAATATTTTCAAGTTGAGATTTTATGCAAGATTTTGTGGTTGGCATTTTGTTATTTCTATAATTCTCTCAGTTGTGCTTGTATCAGAATATTTTGATATGAATGATACAAGTTCACGACCTGAAACTCTGTAAGTATAAACACAAGTTTTTTGATTTTCTACTTTCATCACTCTTATCAAGTAATCTGTATTTTCGCCAAAACTTATCAAATGGCCGGGGTTGAAAAAGTTTCCGTTTTCGTCTTTTTCTGCTCTCACAAAATAAACACCCCTTTCATCTTTTTGGATGTCGGTTGTTTTTTTGTCTTTAAAGATTTTTACAACTTTATTATAGTCGTCTGTCATTTTTTCCCCTTATTAATCTAATAATAGTACATAAATAACCTTTTGAGAAGTGTCTAAAAAAGAAAAGCATCTTTTTAGAAGATGCTTAAACTTTGGGAAGTTTTAAAGGGGTTTTTTAGGTTATATTATTTTAGGTTATTTACTTTTTCTTGTGCTT
>JAQUTS010000150.1 GCA_028694275.1 Candidatus Gastranaerophilales bacterium | reverse complement strand
TTCCGATCTAGATTGACCATCATTCGCAGATAAAACCTTTAAGAAACTAATCATTTTTGTTATTGAATTTGTATCATTGACATCCAAATTTGAAATAACAGCATCAAATCTATTAGTCAAAGCCCCACTAAACATTTTCTTTATAAGCGCATTAGATGTTTCATTGCCCTCTTTATTACCTGTCATCGTGGTTGTAATATAGTCCATAACTTCAACAACATCTACTTGTTCAGCCTCACTACCCAAAAGTTTTCCAGCCAATTCGTTTGCACTTGAAGCATCTAAGTATTGAGATACGTCTGAGAGATATCCTTTAATACCACCTTCGTATGCTTTTGCTTTAGTATATAAATCTGTTGTTGATAATTTTGAATCTTCTTTATACGCTGCTGATTTGATTTCTTTAGCTTCAACAGCTTGAAGCCCAGGAAGAAGACCAGTAGAAACAATATCATTAAAAGATTTTACACTTTCTGCGCTTAACTTATTTGCCGCAGAATGCACTTTAGAATTTAGTTTTGAGATAGCACTAGGGTCAAGATAATGACCATTTATGCTATTTTCTTTGGAGGCATTAACACCTGCAAACTTTAAGAAAGCTGTAATTGTTGATAAATCAGAACTCTTTGACACATCCAAATCTTCAATTGCTTTTTCAACAGGACTATTTCCACCTTCTACCATTTTTTGTAATAAAGCAGTCGAAACATCAGAAGGAGCGATTTTTGCAGCGGTTGATTTAGAATAAGCAGATTCAATATATTTCATAACTTCAAGTTTGATGTCCTGAGGTGTATCGTTACTTATGATAACAGCAGCAAGTTCCTGAGCATTTGTACCTGTGAACTCAGAATCAAGTTGAGCAAGAAATCCTTGCACGCCACCTTCAGCATTTCTCATTGATGTATAAGATACGGTTTTATCTTTTCTAAGTAAGTCTTTAACTGTTTCTAATCTTGAATTTTCTTCTGTATTATCCTCTGATAATACCGTTTGAATCCTTCCTGTTACCTCAGCTGCTTTTTGGGTAGTCACTGCAGAAACTGCTTCGGCTTGGGCTTCTTCAGTTAATGCTGTTTCCTCACCCGCTCCAAGCTGAGCTGCAGCAACTTCTGGAGCTACATCTGTTGTAGCTGTTGACATAACAGATGTATCTAAAGATCTAATTCCGTCAATTGTTGATAAAACATCTTGAGCATTCAGTACATTTTGTTTTCCTTCAACTTGAGCAGGATCAGATAAATCAGGATAATTAAATACTTTTCCTTGATTATTTTGCATTACACCTGCAACTTGCTGTGCAGAATATGTTTTTGAAGTATCAAAATAATCAGGATTTGCTTTAACAAATGCCTGCATTGCTATACTTTGATTAACATCAGGATAAACGAATGCCATATGTCCATAAGAAGAAGATGCGGTCATTTTACCTTGATATAAGATATGCCCATCGGCATCTTTTTCAGAAGTCACGATTAAACCGAGATCTCTTTTTTCTCCTTTTTTAGTACTTTGCGGAGTACCTGTTATATCATCAGGCAGCTTTTCTGATTCAGTTTTTATATAATCATTTAATTGAGTAGAAATACTATCCAATGCTTCCATGTTGTTAGCAGCAAGTGCTTCATTAATCATCGCGGAAACCGGTGAATCCGCAGGGAAATTAGCCTGCATATCTTTTAGAACTTGTTTTTTCTCACCTAGGGTTACTTTGTCTTCAGCAATTTGTTCAGCTGATGCGTCTGCATTAACCTCAACACGGGTTGAATCCATTTCATATTCTTTTTCTATAAATTTATCAAATTCTTCAACACCTTTTTGATACCATTCAGCAGATGATCTTTTTGATTTTTCTGCAAGCCACTCTTCATCTGTAAATGTTTCAGGTTTTTTCTTAAGCCATTCTTCATCTGTTTCTGATTCATCTGAAAGATAACCCCAATCAGTAAACATTTTTCTCATTTCTTCATCACTAAGAACACCATCATCAGCAGCATATGCCTGAATACTGCCTAATATATCATAGGCTTCTTCTTTATTAATGCTTCTAACTGCACCCCTATTATAATCTTTTAAAGACAAGCTATAAAAAACACTTTTTTTAGCATCATTTCCATCTTTGCCAATAACCGCTTTTTTATCAGTATGTGCTCTTCTGACAGTGCCCATTTTTTTTATGTCAATTCCGGTAAGCTTTTTCATAGCTATCTCCTTTAGTTACTTTTTTCCCTAACTTACCCATGTCTACGGCGGTTTTGAGAAATAACTTTAACTTTTATGCTTAAACGGAATTATAATCGTAACATTTATTAACAATTAATCTTTTAAATTCAAAATATAATTATAATAGTCACTGTTAGAATACTTACTTGCAAATTCTTTTATACATTGCTTGGATAAAAATCCCATTCTGTAAGCAATTTCTTCTAAGCAGGCAATTTTTACGCCTTGATTTTCCTCAATCGTCTGAACATACTGCCCTGCTTGAAGCAAAGACTTATGAGTTCCGGTATCAAGCCACGCAAAACCTCTGCCCAAAAGTTCTACATTCAACTCATTTTTTTCAAGATAAACCCTATTTAAATCAGTTATCTCAAGTTCACCTCTTTTAGAAGGTTTAAGAATTTTGGCATATTTAACAACATCATTTCCATAAAAATATAATCCCGTCACTGCATAATCTGACTTTGGAACTTTAGGTTTTTCTTCGATTGATATTGCCTTACCTTCACAATCAAATTCAACAACACCGAATCTTTCAGGGTCTTTAACCTGATACCCGAATACAGTTGCACCACCTTGAGATTCAGTCCTCATAACGGTATCTTTAAGCATAGAAGAAAATCCTGCACCGTAAAAAATATTATCCCCCAGAATCATAGCAACCGAATCATCACCAATGAAGTCTTCTCCAAGAATAAAAGCCTGCGCGAGTCCATCCGGGCTTGGCTGTACTTTGTATTTAAAATTCAATCCAAACTGAGAACCATCTTTTAATAGTTTTTCAAAATTGGGTAAATCTTCAGGTGTGGATATTATCAATATATCTCTGATTCCTGCAAGCATAAGAACTGAAATAGGATGATAAATCATCGGCTTATCATATACAGGCAAAAGCTGTTTTGAAACGACCATTGTGCTTGGATAAAGACGGGTACCCGCTCCACCTGCTAAAACTATTCCCTTCATTTTTACCTCAATTCTGTTATTATATTAATTTTTATTCTCGCCACATGAAGCTCTGGTTTTAAGATAATCTTTGAGCGCAAGCCTCCAATCACGGCACATGCCTGCATTATCCATATGGCTATATGCGGGACGTTTTGCATCTCTCGGAAATTCATTTGTAGTGCATGGTTTAACAGGTGTCATAATTCCTGTTTGCGCAAATATTTCTTTAGTAAACCCATACCATGAAACAGGATTTTTGCCGCAGATATGATAAATGCCATACTGTTTTTTATTTTTTAGAAGGTTTAAAACACCATCAACAAGCTCCATAGTCCAAGTAGGAGAACCTATCTGGTCATCAACAACTTTAATTTCAGGTTTTGAAGATAACAAAATCATAGTTTCTACAAAATTTTTGCCATGAATCCCATACAGCCAGCTTGTTCTCGCAATATAATATTTTTTACAGAATTTTTGGACAATTTTTTCGCCCTGCAACTTAGTATACCCATAGTTATTTATTGGGTTTGGCTTATCATCAGGTTTATAAGGTTCTTTTTTGGTGCCGTCAAATACATAGTCGGTTGAAATATAAACAAATATCGCGCCGATTACACCTGCTGTTTTTGCTACATTTTCAGTCCCCGTAACATTTATCAAACAAGCTTTTTCTAAATTTTTTTCCGCACCGTCCACATTTGTATAAGCAGCACAATGTACAACAATATCAGGTTTTTCATTATTTAAAACTGTTTTAACCTGTTCATAATCAGTTATATCAAGATTTTGGCTACAGGTTGCAATTACCTCAAAGCCTTCCTCTCTAAATTTGGGACACAAATCGCTCCCCAGCATGCCATTTGCACCTGTTACAAGAACTTTCATTAAACAAAGCTCGCTTTTTTAGCTTCAATTGATTTCATCCAGTTTTGATTTTTCAAATACCAATCAATTGTTAATTTTATGCCTTCTTCAAAAGTTAAAGACGGTTCCCAACCGAGTTCTGCGGTTATTTTATCATTTGAAATA
>JAQUTS010000149.1 GCA_028694275.1 Candidatus Gastranaerophilales bacterium | reverse complement strand
ATACCGAATGGAGTTGCAAAATTACTGTTTGAAAGCATCAAAGTAGAGTCCTCACCGGAGAGACCCGTGATTGATTTGTTATCGTTTGCAAGGCCGTTTTCTATAGTTTCTTTCATAATAGAAAGGTTTTTTGCCATAATATTTCTTATTTCTAAAACAGAAACATCTTTTAGATTACTTTCTTCTTTTTGAAAAGCTTCAAAAAGTTTGATATTTTTGTTATCACAATACTCAAGTGCTCTTTCAAAAGAATTCAGTTTCATTTTTTCAAACCTTCCAAACTTCTTACAAAATAAATATCCGAGATATTTTTGATCTTATTGACTATATTCTCAGACGGCATCGCATCAAGAGCTATAACCATAGAAGCTTCTTCGCCTTTGCCTGTTCTTGTACATTCAAAGGTTGCTATATTGATGTTTTCTTCTTGAATGAATTTACTGACAGCATTAATCATCCCGGGTTTGTCTTTGTAAACCATAACAAGACAAGGCAAATGCCCGATAATAGATACCTTAAATGCGTTTATTTGAATGATTTCTATTTCCCCAGCACCTGTTGAATCACCTTTGATTTTCATATCATCATCAAAGACTATATCTACAGAATTTGGATGTCTTGAGGGGTTTTCTTTCAGGTTTATTTCAATCTGTATCCCTTGCTCTTTCGCAATATCAAGGGAATTTCTGATATTTGTATTGTCAACTTCAAAACCAAGAATACCGCCAATTAAACCTTTATCTGTGCCATGGCCTTTTTGGGTTTTGGAAAAAGAATTATAGAGATTTATTTTTACTTTTTTGGGTTTTTGCCCGTAAATATTACGAGCCATAAGCCCCAATCTTACCGCACCTGCGGTGTGAGAGCTTGATGGACCAATCATTACAGGGCCGATTATATCAAAAAGCGATGTGTTTTCCATAATTCTTCCTTTTGTTGAAATTTTATCATAACAAAACTAAGTGTGAAAAGCGCAAGTTTGTAAAATTTTGGGAACGGTTGGTACTCTTTATTTTTTTCGGTTTATAATTAAATAAAGGTAGAGGACAATTAGGGTGGAAAAATGCCAAAAGAAAGACAAATACAACAGGCTCTTGATCCTGAATACAGAAGTAAGAATTTTGAAGAAGTAGAAAAAAACTTTACAGATGAACAAGCAAAAGCAGAAGCTGAAAGATGTTTGAACTGTAAAAATGCAAGATGTATAAAAGGATGCCCAGTAGGCATAAACATTCCTGCTTTTATCCAACAAGTAAAAGAAGGTGATGTACAAAAAGCAGGCGATATAATCCGCGAAACAAGCATGCTTCCTGCCGTATGCGGACGTGTTTGCCCGCAAGAAAGACAATGCGAAGCACAATGTGTTTTGGGCATCAAAGGTGATGCTGTCGCAATCGGAAACTTGGAAAGATACACAGCTGACAATTCAGAAGTTGAGACCCCAAAAATCACACCATCAGGCAAAAAAGTTGCCGTTGTAGGTTCAGGATGTGCAGGTATCACTGCTGCTGCCGACCTTGCAAAAGCAGGCCATAAAGTAACAGTTTTTGAAGCATTGCACAAACTTGGCGGTGTATTAAGATACGGCATACCAGAATTCAGACTTCCAAGAACAGTATTGGACAGAGAGCTTGATACTTTAGAAAAATTTGGTGTTGAATTCAAAAAGAACGTTATAATCGGCCGCTCTTTATCTATCAATGATTTAAAAGAAGACGGCTATGATGCGATATTTATCTGCTCAGGTGCAGGAGCTCCAAAGATGCTTTATATCAATGGTGAAAACCTAAACGGTGTCTATTCGGCGAATGAATTTTTGACTCGTATCAACTTAATGAGAGCACACGACCCTGCAACTCCGACTCCTGTCAGAATCGGCAAAAAATGTGCCGTCATCGGTGGTGGAAATACCGCTATGGACGCTGCAAGAACAGCTGTAAGAGCAGGTTTTGAAGAAGTCAGCATCGTATATCGAAGATCAGAAGAAGAACTCCCTGCAAGAAAAGCAGAAATCGAGCACGCTAAAGAAGAAGGGGTTCAATTCAAACTTTTACACGGACCTTTAGAAATAATTGACAATGGTGAAAGCTATGTCGGCGGGCTCAAACTGCAGGTGATGGAACTTGGTGAACCTGATGAATCAGGAAGAAGAAGCCCCGTACCTGTTGAAGGCAACATTATCACAATGGATGTAGATACAGTAATCGTAGCTTTGGGCACAAACCCAAATCCAATCATCCAGCGATCAGCAGAGCAAGACCAACTTGACCTTACAACGGATAAAAGAGGCTACATTGTCGTCGATAAAGAAACAGGCGTAACTTCTATAGAAGGAGTCTTTGCAGGCGGAGACGTAGCTCCTACAGGCCCCTCAAATGCCATCAATGCAATGGGCGCAGGTAAAAGAGCTGCAAAAGCTATCAATGAATACCTAGCCAGCAAGTAACAATAAAAAACATAAAAAAAGAGGCTCTGATTTGAGCCTCTTTTTTATTTCTATACAAAATTACTATTTTTCAAGAACACCAAGCTTCATATTTTCTACCCCGGCTTTTGTTCCCCAATAAGTAGTATTTCTCTGAGTTAATTGTTCAGATGTTTCACCAAGAACCTTCACCAAATCATCCGTATTACGAACCTCGGTAAATTTCTTAGCTATAAAATCATTCATAAAAGAATCAAACTGATTTTTGACTTTATTAAAAACCGACATGCAAATGCCACCTTTGTCAGTAACCCCTATATGTAGATCGTACAAGGTATTATTCCTTTGAGCATCAGCAACTCTTGATAATTTATCAACTATTTTGGTAGCAGAACTTGGAGAACCAATATATGCTTCAGCCAAACGTTCCGAGAAATCCGTCCTGGCCTTAACGGCACCGAACTTTTGGTGTGTATTGACAGGATTACTATTAATAATCATTTAACTACCTTTCAAAAACTTATGACAATAAAAAGTGCCTGCAAAGAAAAAATTGACCAAAACAACCAAATACCATTTACAATTATTAATAACAAAAAAGCACCTCATTATAAGAGGTGCTTTTTTATCAATGCATCGATTGTTTTTTAGCAAAGAGCTTTTGATTTGACCAAAGCATCCTTAATAGTTTCTACAACTTGCTTTTGCTCATCGAAAGTCAATTCAGGGAACATCGGAAGTGACATTACAAGCTTGGTCTGAGCTTCTGTCACAGGCAAATCGCCTTGTTTTCCGCCCAAATTTGCGTGAAGTTTTTGCATATGAAGAGGAACGGGGTAATAGATCATAGCTCCTACACCATTTTCTTGCAAATACTGATGTACAAAATCTCTATTAGGAACCTGAATAGTATACTGGTGATAAACACAAGTTGTTCCATCAAGTTCAACAGGTGTTACAACACCTTCAACATCTTTTAAAAGTTCATTGTAACGGTAAGCGTTTTCGCGTCTTTTTTTATTCCAAGAATCAATATGCTTGGCTTTTACACGCAAAATTGCAGCTTGGATTTCATCCATACGGCTATTTAAACCGAGTTCATCGTGATAATATCTCACCGCACCGCCGTGATTGCGCAATGCAGTAAGTCTTTTAGCCAAGAAATCACTATTGGTTGTTATCATACCTGCATCGCCAAATGCACCGAGATTTTTGGTAGGAAAGAAGCTAAAGCATCCGATATCGCCGAATGAGCCGACTTTTTTGCCTTTATACTCAGCACCGATAGCTTGAGCACAATCTTCAATTACATAAAGATCGTATCTTTTTGCAATATCCATAATTGTATCCATATCAGCCGGTTGTCCATAAAGATGAACAGGCAAAATAGCTTTTGTTTTAGGAGTGATTTTCTTTTCAATTTCTTTTACATCAAGCGTATAAGTATCAGGGTTAATCTCCACAAAAACAGGTTTTGCCCCGACAACTCCTATGGATTCTGTTGTTGCTACAAAAGTAAACGCAACAGTGATGACTTCATCACCTTCACCAATCTCAAGAGCTCTTAAGGCCAATTGCAAAGCATCTGTACCGTTAGCACAAGTCACAACGTGACCAACACCACAGTACTCTGCCATTTCTTTTTCAAAACTTTTAACATTTTCGCCCAAAATATAGCTACCTGAGCGAAGAACTTTGACTACGTTTTCTTCAACTTCTTTGCCGATTGTGTCGTATTGTCTTTTCAAATCCAAAATAGGTATCATTTTCAAAAACCCCTCTC
>JAQUTS010000148.1 GCA_028694275.1 Candidatus Gastranaerophilales bacterium | reverse complement strand
CAACTTCAAAATTGGAGTCAGGCACAATAGTGCTTTCTAAAATCAGATCACTGGCAATATTTGAAGTCATGATAATTACTGTATTCTTAAAATCTATTGTCCTTCCTTTTGAATCTGTCAAACGTCCGTCATCAAATATTTGAAGCATTATATTAAACACATCAGGATGTGCTTTTTCTATTTCGTCAAAAAGAACTACTGAATAAGGTTTCCTTCTTACTTTTTCTGTTAATTGTCCGCCCTCTTCATATCCTACGTACCCCGGAGGAGCTCCTATAAGCCTTGCCACATTATGTTTTTCCATATATTCAGTCATATCGATTCTGATAAGGGCATCCTCATCATTAAACATAAATTCAGCAAGTGTTTTTGCAAGCTCAGTTTTGCCCACCCCTGTAGGTCCTAAAAAAATAAATGTTCCGATTGGCCTTTTAGGGTCTTTTAAACCTGAACGCGCGCGGCGGATAGCATCAGAAACAACCGCCACGGCCTCATCTTGGCCGATTACGCGTTTGTGAAGAACATCTTCCATGTGCAAAAGTTTTTGCATTTCGCTTTCTATTAAACGGTTTACAGGAACACCTGTCCATTTGCTTACAACATTTGCTATGTCTTCATCATCGATTTCTTCTTTAAGCAATTGATTGGATTTTTTTTCTTTTTTTTGATATTCGGTTAATTTTTTTTCTAACTCAAGAAGTTTCCCGTATTTAAGCTCGGCGGCGGTTTGAAGATCTGTATTTCTTTCTGCCTCTTCAATTCTTTGCTTAATCATTTCAATTTCTTCTTTTGTAAGGGCTTCTTCTGTAATTGTACTTTTTTCTTTTGCCCACTGAGCTTTTAGCTTTGAGGTTTTATTTTCAAATTCATCTATTTGTTTTGAAATATTTTTGATTTTAGCTTGAACCTCTTCGCCTTCTTCCTTTTTAAGTGCTTCTCTTTCAATTTCGAGTTGTATTTTTTGGCGTAACATTTTATCAATTTCTTCCGGCATAGAATCAATCTCAATTCTTAAAGAAGATGCTGCTTCATCAATCAAATCGATTGCTTTATCGGGCAAAAATCTGTCTGTTATATATCTATCTGATAATTTTGCAGCCTGAATCAAAGCAGAATCAAGAATTCTTACACCGTGATGAACTTCGTATTTTTCTTTTAACCCACGCAGAATGCTTATTGTATCTTCGACTGAAGGTTCTTCAATCAAAACAGGTTGAAACCGTCTTTCTAAAGCAGGATCTTTTTCTATATATTTCCTGTATTCGTTTATTGTTGTTGCACCGATTGTTCGCAAAATACCTCTTGCAAGCATTGGTTTTAATAAATTTCCTGCGTCCATTGAACCTTCTGTGGCACCTGCACCGACCACTGTGTGAATTTCATCAATAAACATTACTATCTGGCCCTGTGAGTCTTCTACCTCTTTCAATACGGCCTTTAAACGTTCTTCAAACTCACCTCTGTATTTGGCTCCTGCAATCAATGCCCCCATATCAAGAACTATTAATTTAACATCTTTCAAGCTTTCTGGAACATCCCCCCGAACAATTCTTTGAGCTAAACCCTCAATTATAGCCGTTTTTCCGACCCCTGGTTCTCCTATCAAGCAAGGGTTATTTTTTGTTCTACGGTTGAGGACCTGAATTATTCTTCTAACCTCTTCATCACGTCCGATGACAGGATCTAATTTCCCTTTGCGAGCCATTTCTGTCAAATCTGTTGAATATTTTTCCAAGGCCTTGTACATGCCTTCAGCGTCTTTATTATCCACTTTTTTATTACCTCTTATTTTTTTCATAGCTTTTAGCACAGAATTTGAATTAACACCAAATTCAGCCAACAACTTTTGTACCGGATGTTCTATTTTTGTCATAGCTGCCAAAATATGTTCTATACTTACAAAATCATCTTTTAGCGCCTCAGATTGGGCTTCAGCCATATCAAGTAACTCATTTGATTTTTGAGACAAATAAAGCTGCTGTGTATTTATTGGCCCTGATACTACCGGATAATCAGCTACCGCCTTGACAACTCTATCTATAAATTGCTGCTTTAAGACTCCTAATTCTTTTAAATAATCGCCTGCTACGCCTTCGACATCTCTTACCATTGCTAAAAGAATATGCTCGGGCTGTAATTCAAAATTTTTGTGTGATGACATGATATTTTGGGCTGATGCCAAAATTTCTTGGGAATAATTAGTTAATTTATAAAAGTTAATCATAACGGCTCCATATTCTATTGTTGGAACAACAAATTTACTTTACTTATATTTAATCTTTGGGGAAAGCCCCAACACTCACCTTTTTATTTTAAGACTTTTTTTACAAAAGTCATTAAAATTTATTTTTTATTAATATTTTTTGCGTATAATATAATCATAAACTTTTATAATTATTTTTAGGAGGGCTCCTTATGGATTTTTTAAATCTGGCAAAAAAACGTTTTTCAGTAAGATCATTCGCTGATAAGAAAGTGGAACAAGAAAAAGTGGATTTAATTTTAGATGCGGCATGTGCTGCTCCCACAGCATGTAATTTCCAACCTCAAAAAATATTGGTTCTTAACGATGAAAGAAGTTTAACAAAATTAAAAGGATGTACCCCATATCATTTTGAGGCTCCTCTAGTTTTTGTTATTTGTTATGACAATACAAAAAGCTGGAAGAGAAGAGAAGACGCAAAAGAAGAAGGAGAAGTTGATGCAAGCATAGTTGCAACACATATGATGCTTGAAGCCACCGACCTGGATTTAGGCTGTACTTGGGTAGGTTCTTTTAATCCGGAAACACTCAGAAAACAGTTTAATATTCCTAAAAACTATATTCCTGTTTCGATTTTGCCTGTCGGATACAAAAATGAAAATGTAAAACCCAACCCAATCCATCACAACAGGTTGAGTAAATCAGAATTTACTTATTACAATTCTTTTAATTCTCAATGTGATTAAAAAAATTAACCTTAGATATTGCGTTTTATTTTTAAAAGATACGAATTATTAACAAATTTTTATAAATATCTAATATAATTGTATTAACTTTTATAAAAAAGGGTTCCCTTTTTTATTTTTTGAGTTAGAATGTAGAAGAAAAAGAGCCATCTTTAAATGGTAAGTCGTTTTTGTTTTACATCACATAAAAAAAGGAAGGTGAACTATGATTTTGCCAGTAACCGAAATTACTCCTTGTTTTAAAGGCATGCGTTCCTTACAATCTGCAACTAATCAAGATCTTTCTATGAAAAAGCAAAGCATTTTCCACAAAGGAAAAGATGAATTACCTAAGAAAAAAGATTTTAATACTGCAAAACTTATAAATATAGGTTTTACAGCAGCTGTCTTAGGTCTGTTTCTTTTGGCCGCTTTTCTTACTCCATCAACAGGTAATGGCATAAAAGGAAAAATTAAACCTCCAAAGAAATAAATTTTTTAAATATTTTCCTGTTTGTTATGACCAGGTTCTTTGCCTATTGCCCAACGGAAGCCGAATGTTAATGCGACACCATTTCTGCCGCCGCCTCTGAACATCGTTTGTCCAAAACCTGTAAATCTCTCGCCAATCCTTCTTTGTAAGCCTATTCCATATTGAACATAAGGGTCTATAGACATCTGTGGTAATTCAACATTGTTTGCTGTTACATTCGACTCGTCCATTATATTCCACACCATAGATAGGCCGACATAAGGCTGCCAACCGTTTTTCAAATTTGCTATGTATTTTATCCCGGGAGAAACCTGGATTGAATGCAACGGTTCTGAATGTATATCCACTTTGGCTGCGTTTGTATAGTCAAATGTATTGATAAATGAATATCCCACCAACAAGCTTGGTTGAATTATATATTTGCCTTCTTTAAATTCAAAGTTGTAACCAGTTTTAGATGCGATACCTGCCATCAGCATTGTAAAATCTTCATTTCCGTACATTGTATTTGCCTGACCGTTTGAAGCTCCAGCACTCACTGATAAACCCTCAAAAAAATTACCTTTGGCAAACAACCCTGTTGCTCCTAAGACTCCGCCGTTTTGATTAACTCCTACATTATCATAGTTTTGGTGAGACCCGGTATACCCTGAATACGCGGAATATGTAGCTTTCCATCCTTTTTTTAGGTTATAAGAATTTGTATCAAATCCGACCAATGCCCCGTAACTCACGTTTGAAACACTTGGCCCGTTACTGAGACTAACATTTTCAAACGATGCATACGGTC
>JAQUTS010000147.1 GCA_028694275.1 Candidatus Gastranaerophilales bacterium | reverse complement strand
CTTATAGGAGCCTTTTTGGAGCGGAGTTTTAGGAAGTTTTTGGGCTAGAAATTTATGACTAAGAATACAGTATTACTAGAAGAACATAAGGCTCTTGGAGCCAAGTTGATACCTTTTGCGGGTTGGATGATGCCTCTACAGTATAGAGGTATTGTGCAAGAGCACTATGCTGTGCGAAAATACGCAGGACTTTTTGATGTTTCGCATATGGGCGAATTTTGGGTAAAAGGCAAAGATGCTGTTGCTTTTTTAAATCATCTTGTTCCTCAAGATATTTCCAAGATGGCTACAAATAAAGTTTTATACTGTCAATTAACCAATGAACAAGCAGGAATTATAGATGATTTGCTTGTTTATAAAATCTCTGATGAAGAGTTTTTGCTTGTGGTGAATGCTTCTAGAATAAGTATTGATTTTGATTGGATAAAAAGAAATTCCAAAAAATATGATGTCCAGGTCGAAAATAAATCACAGGAGTATTCGCTCATTGCTTTGCAAGGCCCTAATGCAAGCTTGATTATGACAAAATTGGGATTGGTTCAATCTATGCAACCTGAGTTTATGCATTTTGGAACTGCAACTATATCGGGAGCTGATGTTTTGATTTCTCGAACAGGCTATACTGGTGAAGACGGATTTGAGATTCTTGTTGAAAATTCTCAAGCAAAAATTGTTTGGCAAGCTATTTTGTCAGAAGGTGAAGAATTTAAAGTCGAGCCTATCGGGCTTGGCGCAAGAGATACTTTGCGCTTGGAGGCGGCATTATTGCTTCATGGACATGAGATGAACGAAAAAACTACGCCTATCGAAGCCGGACTCAAATGGTCTGTATGCTTGGATAAAGAAGCTGATTATATTGGTAAAAATGTTATTTTGCAACAGGCAAAATATGGCGTAAAGAAAAAACTTGTGGGTTTTAATCTTATCGAAAGAGGCATCGCAAGAAGCGGTGATAAAATTTTTGAAAATGAAAAATTAATTGGTATGGTAACAAGCGGAACTATGTCTCCAATCAGCAAAATCCCTTTTGGGCTTGCTTATGTCAATAATACTGATTTAAAAATTGGGGATACATTTCAGATAGAAATCCGAGGCAAGTTGCATCTTGCCAAAATTGTTAAAAGGCCTTTTGTAAAAAAAGTGTATGCTAAATAGAAGGAAAGGAGCATCAATGAACGTACCTGAGGGAATTTTATGCACGAAAAGTCACGAATATATTATTCAGGAAGACAATGTTTGCACAGTAGGGATTACAGATTATGCAGTTGAACAATTAGGCGATATAGTTTTTGTTGAATTGCCCGAAGTTGGAACTTCTTTTGATAAAGGGGAGTCTTTTGGCGCGATTGAATCAGTAAAAGCTGCCTCAGAAGTTTATATGCCTATTTCTGGTGAAATTACAGCAATTAATGAAGCTTTGCTTGAAAAGCCTGAGCTTATTAATAATGATACGTATGCTGATGGGTGGTTGATAAAAGTAGCACCTGCTTCTTTGGATGAAGATTTGGTGGATGCTTTGGAGTATGAAGACTATCAAGCAGAAGTGGAGTAGATTTTGTATAACTTTTCAGCACTTACACAGGATGACAGAGCTCAAATGCTTGAGTGTATCGGTGTTTCAAATATAAATGAACTTTTTTCTCATATTCCAAAAGAAGCCAGATCTGAATTGGATTTGCCTGATGGAATCAGTGAGATGGAAGCTCAAATAGAATTGAAAAAGCTTTCTTCCAAGAATAATCATTCTTTGGCCTCTTTTTTGGGTGGTGGAAGCTATAACCATTTTATACCTGCTGCGATATCGCAAGTAGCTCAAAGATTTGAGTTTATTACCGCATATACGCCTTATCAGCCTGAAATTTCTCAGGGAACTTTGCAGATGATATATGAGTTTCAGTCAATTATTTGTAATTTGACCGGGATGGATGTGTCTAATGCTTCTGTTTATGATGGGGCAACTGCTTGTGCTGAAGCTGTTTTGATGGCTGCTCGAGTGAAAAGAAAAAACAAAGTATTGATCAGTGATGCTGTTAATCCTGAGTACAAAAAAGTTATTCAAACTTATTGCGACGGAGTTGATATTCAGGTAGATTATTTGCCTGTGGCGGAGGATTATAAGACAACTCTTGCTGTGGAAGAAGGATATGCTTGTGTGCTCTTGGCGATGCCTAATTATTATGGTGTTATCGAAAATATTTGCGCTATTGGTGAGGCTGCTAAGGCCTCAGGGGCTTTGTTTGTTGTTTGTTCAGATTTACTGTCATTAAGTGCAATCAAGTCTCCAGGTGATTTTGGGGCGGATATTGTAGTTGGTGATTTTCAATCTTTTGGCATAAGTCAATCTTACGGCGGGCCTTATGGCGGTTATATGGCCGTTAAAACTCCTTATATGCGCCAAATGCCGGGACGTATTGTTGGTGCGAGTCTTGATAAAGAGGGTAAAAGGGCTTTTACTTTGACTATGCAGGCACGAGAGCAGCATATCAAGCGTGAGCGAGCGACAAGTAATATTTGTACAAATCAAGGGTTGATGACACTTTGTGCTGTTTTGTATGCTTCTTTGTTAGGGTCAACAGGCTTGAAAAAGGTGTTTTTATCATCAGTGCAAAATGCAAAAAAACTTGCTTCCAAAATCTCTCAAATAGATGGTTTTGATGTTCTTACGCAGGATTTTATGTATGAATTTGTATTGAAACTTCCTTTTGATGCAGATGTATTTTTGCAAAAAATGCAAAAAAAAGGGATTTTGGCAGGTATAAAAATTTCTGAGGATAAGGTACTTGTGTGTGCCACAGAAATGACGACTGATGAGCAGATTGAGGCTTATATCGGAGCTTTGGAGGATATTAAAAGTGAGTAAATTGATTTTTGAAAAATCCAAAAAAGGCCAAAAAGGGATTGAGATTAAGTGCGATGCCAGATATGATTATTTTTTCCCTGATTCTTTGATGCGCGAAGAAGCTCCTTTGTTGCCTGAGGTTTCTGAGCTTGAGGTTATGCGTCATTTTAAAGAACTTTCTGACAAAAATTTCTGCATAGAAAGCGGTTTTTATCCTTTGGGGTCTTGTACTATGAAATATAATCCTAAAGTTAATGAAATGGCTGCGTCATTGGACGGTTTTGCCAATCTTCACCCTCATGTGTCTGATGATTGTGCTCAAGGTGCACTTGAGCTTATGTACAAGCTTCAGAGTGCCTTATCAGAAATAACAGGCATGGATGCAATCACTCTTCAGCCGGCAGCAGGTGCTCATGGCGAATTTACCGGGATGATGATTGTCAAAAAATATTTTGAGCAAAAAAATGAAATAAGAAAAAAAGTCATTGTTCCTGATTCTGCACACGGTACAAACCCAGCCACAGCAAGGATGTGTGGGTTTGATATAGTTGAGCTCAAATCAGACGAAAACGGCCAAGTATCCGTTGAAGCTCTAAAAGAGGCTTTGGATGGTGATGTTGCTGCAATTATGATGACTAATCCAAATACTCTTGGGATTTTTGAAGAAAATATTCTTGAAATATCAAAACTTGTACACCAAAATGGCTCTTTGCTTTATTATGACGGTGCAAATCTCAATGCAATTATGGGGATTGCAACACCTGCGAAGATGGGGTTTGATATCGTGCATATCAACTTGCACAAAACATTTGCGACACCTCATGGAGGTGGTGGGCCTGGAGCCGGACCTGTCGGTGTTGTTGAGCATTTGCGCGATTATTTGCCTGCACCGATTATTGGTTTTGATGGAAAAAAATATTTCCAAGATTATAATTTGCCCAAATCCATCGGAAAAGTTAAAGCTTTTTATGGTAATTTTGGTGTTTTAATAAGGGCTTATACTTATATTTTGATGATGGGAAAAAGCCTCAAATCAGTCTCTCAAGATGCTGTTATGAGTGCAAATTACCTGAAATCAAAGCTCAAAGATTCATATGATTTGCCATATGATATTACTTGTATGCATGAGTTTGTTCTCTCAGGGCAAAAGCAAGCTGATGAGGGCGTCCATACAATCAATATTGCTAAAAGAATGATGGATTATGGGCTTCATCCTCCCACTGTTTATTTCCCTTTGATTGTGCCAGAGGCTATAATGATTGAGCCTACGGAGTCTGAGTCTAAGGATGTTTTGGATAACTTTGTAGAAATTATGCAAAATATAGCAACAGAAGTAAAAGAAAATCCAGAACTCGTTTTGGAGGCTCCTCACACCACTCCTGTTTTAAAAATTG
>JAQUTS010000146.1 GCA_028694275.1 Candidatus Gastranaerophilales bacterium | reverse complement strand
GGGGCAATTTTTAATGCTTTTTCAGGATTAATTTGTGCATACATCTATGAAAGACTTGACTTAGACAAGCCTGAAGATACAACCCACTTCACGATTGAAGAAGATTAATTTTTGAACAAAAATTTCTGATTTTTTCTTGTTATCACAACAGCATTTGTGACTTTGGCTCCGTATTTATTTGTCGGAACATTCATCATTTGCCCGTCAATTGCAATTTGAGTTGATGAACCCCCATCAAGATTCATCGCTTGTTGCGCACCCAAATCAATCATCAAATCAGCCATATCAAAAAGCGAAGCACCTTCTGAAACCCCTTTTTGCTTACCGTCAACAGCCAAAAGAATCACGGTACCGTCACTTTTTATACCTATAGCAGAACGCGCTGTTTTTACACGGGCAAAAAACGGATCAAAGTTTTGACTTTGAAAATCCACATCTTTTTCACCATTAGTGACAAGATTAGGCCCACCGGCAAAAGCGTACTCAAACTTGCACCATTCTTTAGGTGAAAGCTTATAATAATATTTGACCAAATCACCACAAGTAAAAGGACGCTCAACAAGTGATTTTTTGACAACTACCGCATATCCTCTATCAGGGATAGATACAGAATTTGATGAAACTTCGACAATTTTATTTTTCAAAACAGCAACATGCCAGTAATAATCCTCTGCTGTGTTCGGAGTCTGTGAGCCCCAATGGTAATTATACAAATATGCCCCGTCAGAAGAAACTATAGGCTGGTTAATAGTTTTTATTAAAGTTGAAGAATTCTGAGCACCGAGCCAAATTTCACCGTCAAGAGAAACTCTGTCAATATAACAATTTCCGCGTTTATCGATACCGAATACGATTCTGTTCATCAAAGGACCTGTTATAAGTTTCCCATCAACAATACTGACTCCAATCGGCGTTCCTTTATCCTGCTTGAAATACGACGCATTCATAGCAACATTGGCACCTGCTTCTTTGGCAAAGTCCACAACTTTTTTCTTATCATTAATATCACCGTTGCCGAAAGTCAACTTCAAATCATAATCGGAATTAGGCGAAAGAAGTACAATATACATACTTATCGGACGATCTCCGATATAGTTTTGTTTTTGACAGTAATAAAGCCCGCCATCTTGCGCAAAAGCCGCTTGCGCAAAACAAAACAGACAACAGAATAAAAGTAAAAACTTTTTCATTATTAATCCCTCTTTAAAGCATCTTCCAGTGCTTTTTCCAGTGTTTGAATTTTTGCTTCCAAAAGACAAATTTTGTCTTGAGATTCTTCTTTTACTATATTTGATTTTTCGTTGGTTCTGGCTTGTTTTTTCAATTTTTGCTCAAGTTCAAGAATATTTCCCTGAAAAATCAAAACTGTAGCCAAAGCAGACAAAGCAATGACAAAAGATAAAAGCGTGAGCAAATCGCAAGTGACAACGCCCTTAAGATAATTGATTTCCACAACTGCATGCTGGTTCAGATATGCAAAATACAGCAACCCTCCAAAAATCACCAAACCAATGGGTAGAAATGTCTTTTTAATCATCTTTGCCGTCTCCAAAAATCCGTAACAACCTTTTTATATCACAAGAAGGCTCAATTTCAATAGTCTTTCTTTCATCCGTTGAGGGTAAATTAAAAGATAACCTGTATGCATGCAAAGCCTGTCCGCCAAGATTCACATTGATTTTGCCGCCGCCATACACCTCATCTCCCGCAATAGGATGGTGCATATCTGAAAGGTGCACCCTGATTTGGTGAGTTCTGCCTGTGTGCAATGTCAGTTCAACAAAAGTATATTTTTCGAATCGTTTCAAAACACGATAATGAGTAATGGCGTTTTTGCCTCCGGGGACAATACCCATTTTGTTTCGATGAATCGGATGTCTGCCTATTGGCTTATCTATTGTGCCTGTATCATTTTTAAATACGCCATGGCAAAATGCCAAATATTGCCTGATAGCAGATTTGGTTTTTATCTGTTCAGCCAAGATTTTGTGAGCGAAATCGTTTTTGGCAACCATCAAAAGCCCTGAGGTATCGCGATCCAGTCTGTGCAAAATCCCAGGACGCATTACTCCATTGATACCTGATAAAGAATCCTTACAATAATACAAAAGGGCATTAACAAGAGTGCCTGTTTTTTCAACAGAAGTAGGATGAGTAAGCATTCCTTGAGGCTTATTGATGACAAGCATATCGCTATCCTCATATTCAATAGTAAGAGGGATATCCTCCGCATCCAACTTCAATTCAGAGGCATCAGGAACGATTATTTCTATTTCATCAGAATCCTTGATGGAATAAGAGCTTTTGACTTCTTTATTATTTACCTTTACAGCTCCGTCTTTGATGAGTTTTTGGATTCTGCTCCTTGAAAAATCCTCCAAAGCACAAGCCAAATAACTATCAAGCCTTTCATCAATATCTTGAATATCAGCAGAAAATTTGATTACATCAGGCATCTTTTCTTCCTTCTATAAAAAAGCAATAATAACATACCAAAATTGTACCAACCGTTATCGCCACATCTGCAACATTGAATACAGGAAACTTCAAACACTCTATATTAACAAAATCTATAACACAATTATAAACAACTCGATCAAAAAGATTTCCAAAAGCTCCGCCTAATAACAATCCCCAGCCTAATTGTTCCAATACGGGTATTGGGTGTTTGGCAAAATACCAAACAAAAAACAAAATTGCCAAAGACGATATCAAAATAAGCAAATCCTGCTGCCCTTGAAATGTACTAAAAGCCGCACCTGTATTTGATACAGAAGAAATACTGAGATATTTTTCAAGTACCGGATAATAGAGTATTTTACTTTTTAAAATTAAAAACTTGGATACTCGATCAAGCACAAAAATTACTGCCGCAGTTATAAATAGTTTAGAGTTTTTCATCTTCTTTCTTTTCAGTTTCTTTTATTGAAGGTGAGCTCAAAACATTCACCCTTTGCAATAAAACACCAAGTCCTGATATTTTCAGATCCAAATTTTTTGACTTGGTTATAGTAGGGGAGGCAAATGCAACAGATGCCGCCACAGTTTCATTATGATTGGTATTATTCGCCCTAAAAATCCTTTCGATTTCGCCTGTATTATCAAAAATCTTAAATATATCAGGAGAATTTTGTGCAGGATATGTAATCAAATCTTTTTTGATAGAACCCATCGCATACTTTGCATATTTAGGCGAAACTCGAAGACTTACCGTATATTCCTCATTGCTTTGGACAAGCTCGGGCGCACAAAGGATAATATCCGCCTCCTTACAATCTCCGTACAAAAGGGAGGTTCTCTCCAAAACTGTTTGCTCAGAAACTATTTGCCAGTTTTCTCCATTTTTTTTGAGATAAAAAATAGTTTCCATATCAATGCTCAAAATACCGTTATCATTTGTTATAGATGATTTTTTCGACGTTGTGGCCTTGCTCTTGCTGATTGCCCTTACCGTTGCATAATCACCGTCAATTTTTATATTGGTCAAAACAACATCATATTTTATGTCGGGATGGTTTTTCACCGTATCAGCATAAAGCTTGAATAAATCATCCTTATTAAAACCGTCATTACTTTTATAATTTTCAGAATAGAGAGATTTCAATCGTTCGATGTTTGCATTATTCAAAAACACCTGTTGCGCATAAAAAAGTTTTCTTATAGGAAGATCAGCTCCTCCCCTAAAAGCGGCATAAGAGCTTAAATTTGCACAAAAAACTAAAGCAATAACTAACAAAACTCTAAAAATTTGTTTAAATTTCATACTTCCCTCTAATCATAAACAATTTCTGCCAATCCGACATTAATATAATAACAGCTTATTTGATTAAGTAATGTAAATTTTAAAGTTGATTTTATAATAAAATCCCTCTCAAAAGGGAATAAGGAACTAGTAAATGTATATTCAAACATGGACGTAACAGGTTTCTATAAGGAGTTTTTAATGAGTCTTAACATAAACGCAGATATAGGAAGTTCCATACTTTTAGCTACACAAGCAGCACAACAAAAGATGTTTTTGGCTGCTCAAAAAATAGCCACAGGTAAAAACATCAACTCCGCCTCAGACGGAGCAGCAGCACTTGCACTTTCTCAAAAGCTCAATTCAGGAACAAGAGAAGCTAATGCAAATATTGCAAATTCGCAAATGGAAAAAGCGATGCTTCAAGTTGCAGATTCAGATTTGAGCGCAATATCTGATAACAACTCGCGAATTCGCGATCTTGCGATTCAAGCGGCAAACGGAGTCTA
>JAQUTS010000013.1 GCA_028694275.1 Candidatus Gastranaerophilales bacterium | reverse complement strand
GCGTCCCTCCGGCATATATAATTAAATCTTTTTCTTTTTTATTTAATTGCTCAACTTTTTTTCATTAAAAGTAAAAATTGGCAACTTTAAAAAACTTGATTTTGAAGAAGGATATTTTTGTTTATAAAAATCTATCATATTATCACTTACTGCTATAAGCGTACCCACCTTATTGAATGCAAAATTTTCCATATCGGTAAATTGTTTAATTACTTCTTTTTTTATATCCATATATTCCATTTCTTCAACAACGCATCCATGTATATCAATAATAATCTTATTTGCATATTTTTCTATATCTTTTTTGTTGAACGCCATGAGTGAATATAAGCTATGGACATATATTTTATTTGCTTGATCAGCAATTAAAAGCATTTTTCGTCTTGGTATATTTTCAAAAACAGTAATATTATTGTTAATAATTTCTTTTTTAAAAAATAGTTGTTTAAAAAAACGTCTCGGAGCTTTAAATAAAAGTTTTATGTTTGTATTTTGTGGACGAACGGAAGTTATATAAGTTCTTTTTTTATTTTTTAGAAGCTTATCAATATGTGCAACTCTTTGCACCATACCATCTTTCTCATTTGCTTCATTGGGAAATGGTCCTAAAATTAAAATCATATTATAAAAATCTCCTAAAATTTTTTTTAACAAGCCCTCTGTTAACCTTCAAAAACAAGGCCCAAAGACAATATTGTGCAGAATAAAACCATTTTTTCAATATATTCTTTTCAGAGCAAAAAACATTGCACACAAAATCTTTTACCATTTTATTTGTGTTCTTGCATTTTTTTGAAAGCTTATTTATATAGCTGCTGTTATGTATACGCCATTTTGTCAGTTTTTGAGGGATATAATAAAAATCGTTATAATAACCAAGCTGAAGCCACAAAGCCCAATCAAGCCAAGCTTGAAAATCCTTTGAAATATTAAAAGTACATTTTTTTAGAACATCCGCTTTTACCATTGCACAAGAAAAAGTGGGTATAAAATTAAAAAACAATAAATCCTTAAAAATATTACAGGGGAATGTTTTTTTATCCATTTTCTTGTAAAAAAGATTAAAATATTCATCATAATTTTTGATCTTTTCACTATCGCCAAAAAGCTCAACATCATTGAAAATAACCCCGACAGAAGGATTTTTTGAGGCAATAAGAATTTTTTGCTCGAGATATTTTTCATTCCAAATATCATCGCTTTCCAGAAAAGCAATATATTCACCTTGTGACGCATCAATACCAAATTTTAAAGTATCTGCCAACCCTCTATTTTGATGTTCAGGGTGGGTTAAAAGCTTAATACGATTGTCTTTGGCTGCATAAGATTCGATAATCTCCAAAGAATTATCAGATGAACCATCATCAACAATAATATATTCCCAATCCGTATAAGTTTGGCGAAGAACCGACTCGATGGCTTCTTTTATAAAGTCTTGATAATTGTAGCTGGCAGTGATAATTGTGATTTTCATAACAAAATATTATCATAAAATTTAAAAAAATATTTATATATTTATTTTTCTTTTAAAATTTTTGCAAAATTATCAAGACTCTGAATCAAAACACTATTTTCTTTTGCAAAAGATTCACCTTTTTGTTTCATCGCTGTTGACAGAGCTTGCGGAAGGTTCAGTCCTGCGCCTTGTTCAAGGTTTTTGTGATAAACATCCTCAAAGTCCTCAGGCATTCTTAGTGACCAGTTTTTCGCACCTGTTGTTCCGGGTCTGTTATAGGTTTGTTTCATTCCGATAAGGTCAGTAAAGAAAATTTGAACTTTTTTAGCAGGACTTGTGAATAGTTCTGCAAATTTGGCTGCTACAAAAGCAGTTGGGCTGTTTTCAATACTTTGGGCGAGAGCTGCTGTATCGGTGTTTTTAGGAGCCAAATCCTCACTTAGAACCTTGGCATGTTTTTTTAATTCATTTGGTTTTTGGAATAATTCATCTGTGTATTCTAAAACAGATGCATTGTCATGGGATCCAATCATTATGATGTTTCTCTCAGGAACGTTTTTCCCTCTGAAAGAATCTTTTTCTGATGCATCGGCAAATTGCGTAACAGCGATGCCTCTTAGTTTTAGTGCGGCCATTACTTTTTGTGTGGGTTCAGTGACTGTACCAAGATCCTCGCAAATAATCTTATCTTCTGTCAAACCTGCTTTTTTGGCGGCAGGAATAACGATTTTTTCAATAATATTAGCGTATTGTTCGGTTGTTTTTTTTGCGTATTTTTTGAGTTCAGGATTATTTGGGGATGAATATAATCTGCCCGCAGCTTTTTCTGTTGGTTTGTCTTTGTATACAAACGGATCGATGAGGCCTATTATGTGGTCAATTCTCACGCCGCCGGGGTTATCTTGGAACATGGTTTCATATTTGTTAAATAGCAGCTCCCCTCCTTCGCCCAAAGAACCGTCTTCTTTGAATAGGTGTTTGGGTTCCAAAACGCCAAAACCCCAAGCTTGGCCGTCTTTGGAGAAGAAATCAGGAGGACATCCCAGGCTCCAATCTTTTTTGAATAATTTTTGGTTTGCCCATATATCTACATCAGAGAAGGCTACTGCTGAGTCAGCTATTGTGTTGATTCCGTTTTGGGCATTGATTTTGGCTGTTTCTTTTCTGGTATCAGACACAAGCATTTGTTTGAATAAGAAAAAGTCTATATCTTGAGCGTGCTTTGTCTTTATTTGAGAGATTCTTTCTTGAGCTTTTAGTTCACCACCTTTTTTTGGGTTGTAGAGGTTTTTATCAAGCTCGCTTGGCCAGTTTTTCCAATAATCATTGCCATGTTCATCCCCTAGTACTTTGTAGATAGCATTTTTTTCAAGCAAGGCGCCTTTTTCTTGCTTAAAGGCGTTGAAGCTTTCACTCAGGGTATTTATTGCTGCTGCCTCATTTTTTGGCAGGTTTGATAGTTTTTGTTTTTTAGCTGTAAATGTTTCATAGGCTTCTTTTAGGGCGGATTCATATTTTGGGACTACATAGTTATAATCTACGCGGTTTGTCTGTTTATTTGGTCTTGATTCTACGATATTTCGGAAGGTGGCTCCTGAGAGGATTTTTCCGTATTTTTCTGATTGTAATTTTTCTAAAGGAATCATAAGGACATTTTTGGCAAAAGTATCCCCGACATAAGGTGAGCCGTCAGTTCCTTTTCTTAGACCATCAGGTTCTGTTTGGATGGATTTGATGACGTGTTTTTTCAAAAAAGGAACGACTCTTTGTTCATAAGTTGTTGAGAGTAAAGAACCTATTCCTGTGTTTTCTTTTTCAACAGAAGGTGCGCTTGAGTTGTGGAGTATGATATCTATTTCTTTGCCCAATTTTGCCAAACCTTGTTCTATTGTTTGGGTATAAGGTTTGATTTCGTTGGATTTTAGCTGTCTGCCAAAGTTTGTAGGGCTTTTTTGAGAGGTATTTATAGATAGCATCTGTTATACTCCTTTAGGCATAAGTTTTTATAGTTCCTTGCGGGGGATAAAAAAATCTAAAAAAATATAGTTGTTACTATGGAAATAAAAATTTACATTGTTTGAGAGAATTATTTGTCAGAAGAGGGGGTGAATTTCCAGCAATCTGTTGTGTGGTCATTAACGAGCCCAACAGCTTGCATAAAAGCATAAATAATGGTCGTTCCGACAAAAGACATTCCTCTTTTTTTAAGGTCTTTGGCTATTTTATCGCTAATTTCTGTTTTGGTCGGAATTTGATTTATCGAAGTCCATTTGTTGACAATTTGCTTGTTATCAACAAATGCCCAAATGTATTTGTCAAAGCTGCCGAATTCTTTTTGAATTTGTATAAAGGCAAGGGCGTTTTTTCTTGTGGAAAATATCTTTAATCTGTTGCGTATGATTTGCGGGTTTTGCATAAGATTTTCGAGTTCTTCATCTGTCATTTTTGCAACGGATTGAATATCAAAATTTTTGAAAGAATTTCTGTAACCTTCTCTTTTTTTCAGGACTGTTTCCCAGCTTAGCCCTGCTTGGGCGCCTTCGAGTATAAGCATTTCAAAAAGTTTTGTATCATCATGCACAGCAATACCCCATTCTTCATCGTGGTATTTTTGATATTCAGGGTTGTTATCAGGTACCCAAGCGCAGCGTTTGTTATTGTTTTCCATTTTTGTCCTCTATTAATTCGACAAGGCCTGTGTGCATATTGTAAAAAGCCGGTACTATTTTGACATTGTGATGTTTAACGTAGTCATCTATTATAGAATCTGATTCTATAAGGTTTTTTGCAACAGCTATTGCGTTGTTTTTGACCGCATTATCACATAGTGTTCCTTTTTGGTTTTTTGCTTTTTCAACGGATGGTTCTATAAAATTTGTAAGGCTTTCGATATATTTGCTCTCATGATTGTGGGCAATCGTTGCTTTTACCGCACCGCAGTCTTGGTGGCCCAAAACCATAACAAGTTTGACCCCAAGGTGAACTATTGCATATTCTACCGAGCCTACAACATGATCATCAAAAACATTTCCTGCGTTTCTGATTTCAAAAAGGTCGCCCAAGCCCTGATCGAAAATAATTTCAGGAGGCACTCTTGAATCAGAGCAGCTTATTATTATGGCAAAGGGGTGCTGGCCTTTTTCGATTTCATAAAGACGTTTTTTGCTGACATCAGGGTGATGCAGGTGCATTTGTGAAAAATTTTTATTGCCTGTTTTTAGTTTTTTTAGTGCTGCATCTGCACTTATGTTTTGGATTTGTGATGCAAAGGCAGTTGTATTGATTGATAATAAAATCAGTAATAGTGTGATTATTTTTTTCATTTTTCAGCTCTTATTTGTGTACTAGTGTATTTTATTACAAAAAATCCCTGTTTTGTAATTCTTCTGCGGTTTCAAATGTTAGTTCTTTTTTTACTCAATGGTGTAATTGTTTGTTTGATGTTTTGGCATATTATTTTCTTTGACGTAGTATCAAAACCTTGGATCCAAGCGAAAATGCGCAAGTTTGTTATTTTAATTTTGATAGCTGTTTTTGCTATAACAAATCCTTGTTATGCTATTTTTGGTAAAAAGGATTACCGTAAAAACTTCCTTGAAAAAGCATCAAATGCAGAAAAAAGGCATGACCATGATTCGGCTTTTTTTCTTTATGAAAAAGCGAGATTTTATTATAAAGATGACAAAGAAGTCTTAGAGGCTTATGCGCATTTTTGTGAGAGGGGCAAGTATTATGAAAAAGCTGCTTTTTTATATCAAAAGCTTTATGAACTTACTTCTGACCAGCATTATCTTTTTCAAAAATATTCAAATCAAATAAAACAAGATAATCTTCCTGCTGCAGAATTGCAGAAGGTTTTGCAGGATAAAAAACTGACCAAAAAAGAAAGACATCAGCTTGATAAGCTCCTTATCAAATTGTTTTTCAAAAAGAAAAATTGGAAACAAACAGGGGTATATTGCGACAAATTTTCGAAAAAAGAACTCGGCAAAGAAGAAATAGAGGCTTGTATTTTGGCTTCTGAAAAACTTTCTGACACGAAAGGACTTTACGGGTATTATCTTCGCTATCATGAGCTTTATCCCAAAAAAGTCGATGTAATCAAAAAAATCCTATCCATCGCAGAAAAAAACCGCGATTACCCCTCACAAGAAAAATTCCTGCGCAAATTTGCTGACTTAAACCCCAAAGACAAAGGCATAAAATATCGTCTTGCAGGCTTTTATGAAAGTCAAAAACAATGGCAAAAAGCCATCGGAGTCTATGAGGAGTTGATAGCGCAAGGGGATAAAAGTAAACATGTTATACAAAGTTTGGCCTATGCCAAAAAAGCTCTTATTGCACCGTCTGTGCCGCCTGCTTCTGCTACTGCTCCTGTCTTACAGGGCAAACAGATTCCTTTTAAAAAGACAAAAGAAATGGAAATGTATGAAGCGATGGAGGCTAAAAATTATCAAAAAGCTGCTGATTATCTTGATGATTTGATAAAGAAAAACCCCTCTTCGGCCAAATATTTAAGACTGCGTGTTGATATGGCGTTAGAGCAAAAAAACTATTCTGATGCGGTTTTGTTTTTTGAACGGCTAAAAAACATCAAACCTCTATCGTTAGAAGATGAAAAGCTTCTTGCTTTTGCCTATTCCAAAACAGAAAATCTTTCTAAATCCATAGACTTAATAGAAAAACTCCTTACGCAATATAAGGGCAATCTTGATTTGGAGCAGCTTGCTTTGGATTATTCTATGGCACAAAAAGACTGGGATAGAGCCCTTTCTCACAATACAACTTTACTTATGTCAAGGTCCACGGATGAAAAACTCCTAAAAACCGAGGGGGATCTTTTTTCTATGCGGCATGATTTCCCTCAGGCGGTATCATATTATGAAAAACTCACTGTTCAATACCCAAAGATTGAGTATAAAACAACTTTATCAGAGCTTTATATGGCTGAAAAGCAATACAGTAAGGCAGAAGCTCTGATAGAATCTGTTTATTTGCAAAATCCTTCTGATGAAAAAATTATCAAGGCTTACTTGAATATTCTTTTGGCCGAAAATAAAACAGCAAAAGCAGCACAACTTGTTCAAAAACATCACCTGGAACATACCAAAGACGGGGCTTTGATAATGGGTGATATGTTTATGATAAAAAAAGATTTTCATTCTGCCAAAAGTTTTTATCAGTACGCTTTGGGTTTGGATGAAAAAAATAACGGTATCAAAAACAAACTTGCTCAATCTTATCGCTTTTTGGAACGTTTTGATAAAGCCGAACAAATGTACAAACACGTATTATACAATGATCCCAAAAATCTTGATGCGATGCTCGGGCTTGGGTATTTACAGCTTGATTATAAGGAATATAACAAAGCCAGGCAGATTTTTGGTGATATTTTGCGAAAAAACCCCGAGTATTTTCCTGCCAAAATTGGTATTGCAAACACTTATGTGGCAAATGGAGATACTTTGCATACGCTTGGTTTTTTGCGGCAATTGCCACAAAACCCTGATATAAGAATGATAAAAGCTCAAACGTATTATGATATGGGAATGTATTCTGATGCTAAGGCCACTTTGAATGGAATTGTCAGCCAAGATGCAGATATTTTGCGTCATAAGATATTTAAGGAAGAAACCATAACTGTTATTCCTCATTATGCTCTTTTGCTGCAGAGTTTGTCTCAAGAATTCAAGCTCGATTATAACAAGGTTGGGATTTTTGCTTCTCAGGGTATACAAAATAACCTTAATATTTTTACTGAGTATAATTTGTATAATTACAGTTCAGGGACTATTAACGGGCAAAAATATAATAATTATACCAATGAAATTATAGGTGGTGTCAAAGGACGACCTACTGAAAAAAATGAGTTTAGGGCTGATATCGGGGCAAAGTTTTTTGAGTTCAATGAAGGTATTATGATGATAACTGACAGCTGGGTCAGAAGATACCTTAACGATAAATGTAATTTGACTTTGGGCTTTAAAAGAAATAACGTAGAGCAGTCATATCTATCAGCGGTCGGTACTTATGTGGATAATGTTTTTACGGGGCAAACTTCTGATAACAGGGTGTATCTTGAATACGCTTACAAATTGCCCAAGCAATGGTATTCTTTTGGAAGGTACGGTTATGGGATTATGATAAGCAAAAACCTCCCCGATGATCCTTATATGGAAGGTATGCTCGGCATAGGGCGCACGTTGTATAACAATCCCAAACACCCCTACATAAATACCGTAAATATGGATTTGGTTTCTTATAATGCAGGGTACAGATATAATCTTCTTAAAATTTATGACTCCACAAATCAGCTTTACGGCGGGTTTTTCAGTCCTCCTTATTTTTCTGCCAATACCGTCAATTTGAAACTTGAGGGGAACCCAAACGGAGGAAATTTCAAATACGGGTTTAAGTCGTTTGCAGGTCCGCAGTTTGTTTCTTCACCCAAGAGTGCTACTTTTGTTTGGGGAGCTGCGCCTTATTTATCCTATGAGCTCAACGACAGGCTAAGTGTCAATCTTTCATATAATCATTATAATTATGCAGACGTTTCTCGAAATTTGTTTATTTTTAATTTCACTTACAAAGGAGGCAAAAAACATGCTAAAAGCTAATACTGTTATGCTTGGTGTGGTTTTATTTTTGTTATTTTTATTTTTGATAAATATCCCCTCAGAAGGCAAAGACTTTGATTTTGGGGCCAGTCAGGATTTTTATAAAGAATATTATATGTCCAAAGACGGGCGTATAATGGATCCTCAAAAAAAACGCATAACAACCTCAGAAGGCCAGGCTTATATGCTTATCAGGACTCTTTTGATGGATGATAGGACGAGTTTTGATCTTGTTTATAAGTGGAGTGTAAATAATCTGAAACGTCCTGATGGCCTTTTTAGCTGGCTTTGGGGCGAAAATCAAAACGGTGAGTACAAAATCCTTGATGCCAATTCGGCTTCTGATGCTGATATTGATATTGCTTTTGCTTTGTTGTTGGCTTATGAAAAATGGGGTGATCAAAAATACCTCAACGAAGCACGCTTTGTAATAAATTCCATATGGACAAATGAGACAAAGCCAATAGGGGGCTTTATGGTTTTGATGCCAGGGGTTGCGCAGACACTTTCAGGCAAAAATGAAATTAATCCGTCGTATTTTTCTCCTTATGCATTCAAACTTTTTGCCAAATATGATCCGAATCACAATTGGGGGGAACTTTGTGACTCGTCATATCGGATTTTGAATATTGTTATGTCTGATAACAAGGCAGGTTTGCCTCCCGATTGGTTTATTTTAGATAATGGTAATGTGGTTTTTGAGCAAGGCAGAAGCGATTTTTCTTACGATGCGATAAGGGTTTTTCCAAGGGTTTTTCTTGATTATAAAATGACAGGTGATCGCAGAGCCCTACATATTTTGAATAGGGTCAGCTTTTTTATAGACAGGTGGAAACTTTCTCATAATTTTTATACTAATTACAAGCTTAACGGTGAAATCAAAGACAATGACAAATTCATCGGTTCGATTGCAGTTTTGGTACCTGTTATTAATTTGTACGATGAAAAAGTCGCTGCTGAGATTTATAATCAAGAATTATATCCTCATTTTAAAGACAGAAATTATTGGACAAATAAATATGATTACTATGGCCAAAATTTGTTATGGTTTGGCTGTTATTTGTACCAAAAAATAAAATAACCCCCACTGAAGGGTAAAAATATGGGCAAACAGTTTTATTCTCTCGTTCTTTTTCTTTTTGCATCTTTGCTTCTTTTGCTGGGTGTAATTTATGTGTCCTGGCGGGCAGTAGTTACACTTAATTTTTTGGAATCTCCTTTTACGACTTTTTGGTCGTATGCTCTTTTGGGGGCAGAGTTGATTACGCTTGTAGTTTTTACCAATTTTAGTCTTATTCTTATCAAATCAGGCACAATTCAGGATGTTTTTATAGATAATGTTCTTCAAAATGACTACACAAAAGATATTTATAAAGACGGAAATTTAATCACTTTTAAAAACTTCTGCCCGAGTGTTGATATTTTTATTTGTACTATAAATGAAGACCCTGATATGCTTGCTACAACGATATCGGCCTGCCAAAATATAGATTATCCCAACAAAAAAGTATACGTACTGGATGATGGCAGAAGGCCACAAGTCAAAGAACTGGCAGAATTATTTGGTGCAAACTATATCATAAGGCAGACAAATAAAGGGTTTAAGGCAGGAAATATAAACAATGCCTTGTCTTTGACGGACTCTGATTTGGTTGTTATTTTTGATGCGGATCATATTCCGTCATCAACTTTTTTAAAGGAAACCGTTTATAATTTTGTTAATGATAATGTGGCTTTGGTTCAGACTCCTCAGCATTTTTGCAATCCTGATGCATTCCAAAAAAACCTCAGCGTAGGCAAATTTTTGGCGAACGAGCAAGATATGTTTTATCGTATTATTGAGCCCGGGTTAAACGAATTCGGGTCGGTTTTTTGTGGCGGGACAAATATCATCATAAGAAGAAAGCATCTTAATTCGGTCGGTAATTTTCCTGAGACTTCTATTACAGAAGATTCATTACTCGGGCTAAAGTTTCACAGTATGGGATATGAAGTGATTTATTACAACAGGCCTATTGCAATAGGCCTTGCTGCATCAACTTTTGAAGAATATATCAAGCAAAGGTGCCGTTGGGCGAAGGGTAATATCCAAATTATGACAGATCCTGATAATTGGAAATATTACCGCAAATTAAAACCCATCCAAGCGTTTTTTTATCTTTCAGGAGCGATGTATTTTATAACGCCGATTTCAAGAATGATTTTTCTTTTGGCTCCTGTTTTGTTTTTGTTTTTTGATATTTCACCTGTTGTGATTTTGTTTTATCAAATCATTGCGTTTCAATTATGTTATTTTTCCCTCAAATTTGCTTTTATTTTTACTAATTGTATAAAAATCAAAAACATCATACTCGCAGATGTCTATGACCTTGTGACATCTGTTTTTACCATAGGAAGTATATTGCACACTTTGCTTATACCCAAGAGATTTTGTCTGCATAATTTTTGTGTGACCAAAAAAGACCTTTTGGCTCTTCCAGAGGGGAACAGCCGTTATATGATACCTCTTGGGATTCTTTTTGCTGTTTTGGTTGCAGCGCAGTTTCAGGGTATTTATGATTTATTATATTCAGAGGTGTACAGTAAGCTTGCCATTGTGGCCAATTTGTTTTGGAATAGTATAAATATTCTGGTTATGGCTTTTGCGCTTCAGGTGGTTGATGAAAAACCCGAAAAAAGGCTTTACCAAAGAGTAAAAATGGATGAAACTTTGATATTAAGGGATGAAAATATCCGGTTCGAAACTCATCTTGAGGATGTTTCTCGCTCAGGATTGAAGTTTTTTATGCCTGATGAGTTTAAAGGAAATGAAAAAAAAGATTTTGTCGCTGATATAGAGGGCGAAGCGGATGAAATAGAATTGCTTGATTGCGCGGATGAAAAGGGGAAATACGTTTGCAAATCAAAATTCAAGCAGCCCATAAGTCTTTTGAGGTTTACCAAGCTCCAAATAGCGAGGATTAACAGATTTGTGCGTTTTGTGTACAAAAAACCCGATGCTTGGGATGAGATTTTTAAAAACAATAAAAAACGCTGAAATATTATACTTTTGTCTATGCATAAGTGTTTTTTCAGGGCTTAGCAAAGGATGTAATTCTAAACTAAAAGAGGATGAGTTTGAATCTTTTATGACCGATACTGGTTTTTGTGAATGCAATTTATTTTTATATCAAAGGAGAAGTTGAAATGAAAAATCTATTAGCAGCTTGGAGTTTATTTGCATTGTTGCTATTGCCTACTACGATGGCAAATGCGGCTTGTTGTCAATCATGTTGTCCAAAACCGGCACCAGTGTGTTGTCAGCCATCATGTTGTGATTGCAATTGTGACCCATGTAATTGTTCAGTGAAGTGTGTAACTCTGCCCAAAAAACATTTTTGGAATCTAAAACGCAGAGGCTATTATGTTGAATGTCCTTGTGTAACAGGATGTGCAGCACCTGTTTGCCCTACTAAAATAGGCGAATGTGTTTCTAATAATGTACCTTCAAAAATGGTAGTTATCCCAAAAAGACATTTCTGGGAAAAAGACCGCTACCAAAGAATGCCTATTGCCTCACAATGTAACCCATGTTGTGAGAGTAAACCTTGTTGTGAATAACAACTTTTGAGGTATTTTAAAAGAGGCCCTTTTGGGGGCCTTTTTTAGTGCTTAAGTAGTCTGATAGGACGGTTGACAATTGTCTTTGCAATGCTACAATTATTCAAGGTTATTTGATAAAGAAATTAGCATTAAATATGAAAATAAATAATTCAGACAGGGCAACTTTTGGCACAAAAGTTTTCGTAGGATCTATAGGCGCATCAAATGCTTTGCCCAAATACAACAAAACCCTTGCTCAGGGCCTTCTGGACGGTGTCAAAAAGCTTTCAGAGAATAATATTAACAATCAGGTAGTTTTGGATTTTTATCCCAATATTGCCTCAAAGCGACTAAAAAACGATGTGGTAGAGATATCTTATTTTGAAAAACCTATATCATCTTTACAGGATGAAAAAAAGAGTTCTATGCAAAAATCTCTCACATCACTTGAGCGCATGGATCCTGATGGTATTGCCAAATGGATAGAAGATGCTTGCTCTTCTCTTATGAAAAGCAAGTCCAAAAAACCGTCTTTGAGCGGTTACCCAAAACCGAGGGATACAAAAATAACAAAAGGGCATAAGGAAAAAATCCAAACCCTTGTTGATACTTTTGGGTATGATGATTGGGTCAGATATTAGCTTGGGAATTAAAGCCTGAGGTTACGGGTTTTTTTCTGCAAATTCTTCATCTTGCGCTATCATCATTTTTTCTCTGAGAAGTTTAATCTCATAGGATTTATTTGCAAGTTCTTTTTTTGCTTTTTCAAACTCAATTTCATCCGGAGTTTTGTTTTTGAGTGAATAATTTTCTTCTTTGAGTTTGTTTATTTCATCCGTTGCAGATTGAAGTTTTTCCCGTAAATCATTATTAAGTAGTTGTAATTGTGCTATTTTATTGTGGTATGGACTTTCTTCTGCCATGCAAATCGGGGCTGCAAAACCCAAATTGAGAGCAATGAAAATAATAAATAGTCTCATAATTTCCTCTTAAAAAGTTGCTTTGGGCACATTATTTAAGCTATACTAAAGTTATACAAATTTGTTAATTAGCCAGACGGGCAGTAAAAATGCAAAAAGTTGTAATCCTAGAATATGTAGGTCAAGAATCACTAGAGTTTGATTTGTACAATTCTTTTAGAGAAAAAATCTATGAGAAAGGCACTCCTCTTACTCCTTCTATGGTGCTAAAATTCAGCACTGTCGCTGTTTATCGTGATGAAAATGAAGGCGAATTGGTCTCTTCTGTTTCCAGAGCCAAATACAAAACTTATGACGATAGCCTTACTTCTGTATACTCGCATGAAATTGCCGAGTATCTTGTCAGCAATGCCAAAAAAGTCATTGAACAAGTTGAAAAAGGTGAAATCCCCGATAAATCAGTGTGTGAAGCAACACGTAATATTATCATTGATGAAATAAGCTCCAAAATAGATGAAGTTGAATCTATCCATCAGCTTCGTATTGTTGATGATTATACGTTCTCCCACGGTGTCAATGTGGCGTCTATTTGTTCTGCATTGGCGTTTAAGTTTGATTTCCAGCAAAAAGAGATAGAAGATTTGACTCTTGCTGCTTTTTTGCATGATATAGGCAAAACAAGAATTCCGCCTGAGATTTTGCAAAAGCCAAAACCTCTTGTCCCAAGTGAATTAGAGATAATGAAGCAGCATACTATTTATGGCTACGATATTATCAAAAACCAAATGGGGCTTCCTGAGAGGATTGCTCTTGTTGCTCTTGAACACCAAGAAAAATACAACGGTACAGGCTACCCAAGAGGAATAAAAGGGAAAGAAATTTCTTTGTTCTCTCAAATTGCATCAATTGCCGATGTTTATGATGCTCTTGTATCACAGCGTGTGTATAAAGAGCCTATGACATCATCTGATGCAATCAAAATAATGATAGCAGAAGGGTCAAAATCATTTAACCCGTTTGTTTTGTACAAGTTTATTTATCTTGTTAATTACAAATCATCAGACGGTATTGTAGAAGATCCTCAAATAATTGGATTTTCAGAAGATACAGAACACGAAGGTGCTGAGTCTGCGACTAAAATCGACTCAAACCTTTTGGACTAAAGAAGCGAGGCTGTATCCTTGCGAAATAGGTATTTTTCTTCCGCTGCCAAAAGCTTTTGAAGTCAATTTGAGCCCTAGTGTGGCTTGTCGTCTTTTGTATTCGGCTTTGGTAATTTTTGATATGACATCATCTACGGTTTGTTTGTCGTATTTTTCATAAATTTCTTTAGGCGATTTATTTTTGACAACATAATCCTCTATGATATCATCCAAGACTTCATATTCAGGCAAAGAATCCTGATCTTTTTGGTCGGGTCGCAACTCTGCAGAGGGGGCTTTTTCTATTATGTTCCACGGAATAATTTCTTTGTCTTTATTTATGTATCTGGATACTTTATATACAAGGGTTTTGGGTAGATCCGAAATAAGATTGATTCCGCCCGACATATCACCATAGATTGTGCAATAGCCGACAGCCAATTCTGATTTGTTGCCTGTAGAGAGGAGCAAATACCCGTATTTATTTGAATAAGACATCAATATATTGGCACGAAGTCTCGCCTGGAGGTTTTCTTCTGCCAGTCCTGAGAGAACTTCATCGCCGAGTTCTTGTTTGAAAACATCAAACATTGGTTTGATGGAGATATTTTTGAGTTCTACCCCAATGTTACGGGCAAGGTCTTCTGAATCTTTTACACTGCCTGAAGAAGAATATTTGCTTGGCATGGTGATGCATAAAACATTTTCGGCCCCAAGGGCTTCTTTTGCAAAATATGCAGTCAGCGCGGAGTCAATGCCCCCTGATAGGCCAAGAATAACTTTTTTGAAGCCAAGTTTTTTGCAATAATCCTGAAGGCCGATTTTGACGGCTTTTATTATTTTTCCTTCGATACACTCTGTTATAGGATGTATATCTCCTTTTTGTTTGCTTGTATCGTATGTGATAAAGTCTTCTTCAAAATCACGGCAATTGGCTTTTATTTCGCCGTCTTTGCCCATAACAAAGCTGCTTCCGTCAAAAATCAAATCATCATTCGCCCCGACTTGATTGACATATATGAATGGTACTGAGTATTTTTCTGATAATTTTCTTGTTATTTTGTGGCGTTTTTTTTCTTTATTCAAAATATAAGGAGACGCCGATAGATTCACGACAAAATCAGGTTTATGCTGCATGACTTTTTCGATAGGGTTGGTCAGGTATTTTTGTCTTTCAAAAGATGTTTTGTCATTCCAAAGGTCTTCACATATTGTGAGTCCTATTTTTTTGCCGGCAAAATCAATTACACAAATCTCATCCCCGGGTTCAAAATATCTTGTTTCGTGAAAGACATCATAATAAGGCAAAAGCATTTTGTTGTATTTTGTGACTATTTCGCCATTGTATATAAACGCGGCTGAGTTGCGGTATTTTTTGCCTTGAGGGTTTTCATTGAAATCTACAAACCCGACAATTACCCCGATTCCGTTGGTGTGGGCTCTTATTTCATCAAGGCAGGTCAGGTTATCTTGCACAAATGACTCAAAATCCAAAAGATCAAAAGGCGAATACCCTGTGATAGAAAGCTCAGGAAAAATGACAAGGTCAATGTTTTCTTCCTTTGCTTTTTCAATGTTGGCAATGATTTTTTGGGTATTGCTGTTAAGGTCGCCTATTTTTGGGTTGGTTTGCGCCAGTGCTATTTTCATAATTTGTTTTCCGATTTTGGTATATCTGCCTTGTTCTAATATTATAACCAAAAATCTTTTTACTTACCCAAAAAATATTTGAAAGTTTTCTCAGGCTTGATATAAAACCCGCAATCTTTGTGCAAAATCCCCGGACTTTTGAAGTAAGGAGCAGGATATTTTCTGCAAATGTTTGATCTTTTGGGGTATATGGGGCATAGATTATCTTTGTCTATGAGTGAGCATGCGATTACGTAGTTTCCGTTTTCGTCTTTTCCCTGGACTTTGAATTTTCGATATTCAGGATAGATGAATTGTAAAAAGCGGAATTCTTTTTCTGAGCCCAAATCCTTGCAGTACATATATCTGCAGCATTTTGCGCACTTGATACATTCGCCGTATCTTTTGTAGCGAACCTTTTGCGGAACAAATTTTGCTAAAAATTCGTAATATAAGGGCTTTATAAAGTTTAAGAAATTCATACATTTTTGTCCAAAATTACATGCTTTTGCTAATATATTAGTATAATTATTTATGTATTGGAAATAAAACATGTCTAACTATTATAAAAATAGTCCAAGATCCAAAAGATCGCAGCCACCCAAGAAAAATTACGCAAATCTTATTGTTGTTTTTTTAGCGGGATTTTTGGCTTTTATTATTGCTTTTAATCTTTATTTGGCAATGTTGCCGCCGATTAAAAACCTCAAGACCTATAGCCCTAATCTTGTTACGCAATTTGTATCACAAGACGGCGAAATAATAAAAACTTTCAGCGCATATAAAGCTATGACTGTTAAGCCTGAGGATGTTCCAAACAATCTCAAATATGCTCTTATTGCGACAGAAGATAAAAACTTCTACAGGCACAGAGGGTATGATCTTTTTGCGCTTTTCAGGTCAATATTTTTCAACATTCAAACATCAAGATACTCTCAAGGTGCAAGTACTATAACTCAGCAATTGGCAAGGATTTTGTTCCTTTCTAATGAAAAAACCATCGACAGAAAAGTAAAAGAGCTTGTTATTTCTAACAGAATAGAAAAAAGTCTTTCAAAAGACGAAATTTTGGCGTTTTATTTGAGTACCGTATACCTTGGTGAGGGTGCATATGGTGCTGCAGCAGCTGCAGATGTGTATTTTGGCAAAACATTGGATCAACTGAGTTTGGCAGAATGTGCTCTTATTGCGGGATTGCCGCAGGCTCCGTCTATTTATTCTCCGTATAAACGCCCTGATTTGGCCTTAAAACGAAGAGCCGTTGTATTAAAAAGAATGAGAAAGCAAGGCTACATTACAAAAGAGCAGTACAAACAAGCTATGCATGAGCCGATTTATCTTCAGAAAAATCACTCTCGAACTTCTTTGAATAAAGCTCCGTATTTTGTTGATTATGCCCTTAAAGAACTCGATTCTTTGGGCTTTTCAGAACAGGAGATTTCTCGCGGCGGATATAAAGTCACAACTACCCTCAATTACCATGGGCAAGAAGCGGCGCAAATCGCCATAAATAAATATTTGCAGACATACGGATTGAATTCTCCCGATGAGCAAGTTTCTTTGTTTTCGATGGATGTTTCAAACGGCAAGATTTTGGCCTATATGGGCGGTAAAGACTACCGCGAAAGCCAATATGACAGGGTAACTCAGGCTGTTCGTCAGCCGGGGTCTTCTTTTAAGGTTTTTGTGTACGCTGCAGCGATACAAGCGGGCAAAACCCCCAATGATGTATATGATGATCTTCCTTTTCATATGGGGCCTTGGTCCCCTAAAAACTACGGCAATAAGTACCGCAGACAGTTACCTTTGCACACAGCTTTGGCTTTATCATCCAACGTAATAGCGGTGAGACTTTTAAAAGAAATCGGCATGGATAATACAATCAGAATGGCAAGAGACCTTGGGATAAGCACACCGATTGAAAAAAACCTTACCCTTGCTCTTGGTACAAATGCTGTTAAAATGTATGAGATAGTCAGGGCATATTCAGCTTTTGCAAATGCAGGCATTCAACCCACTCCTTATGCTATAGACAAAGTGGAAACTTCATCAGGTGAGGTTTTGTATCAGGCAAGACCCGGCTATAAGAGAGTCTTGGACCCTTATGTTGCAGCTTCTATGACGGCAATGCTTCAACGAGTTGTGGAATCAGGAACAGGTAAGGCTGCTCGAATTCCGAATCGACAAATCGCAGGTAAAACAGGTACTACTGATGATTATCGTGATGCTTGGTTTATAGGTTACACTCCCGAAATTGTAACAGGTGTATGGGTAGGAAATGACAAAAACAAGGCTCATAAAAAAGTTACGGGGGGCTCAGTTCCCGCTTTGATTTGGCATGATTATATGGTCGCCGCCTTGCAGAATATTCCTTATACAGGATTTAATTATCCCGAGATTATCTTAGACAAAACTGATCTTCCTGCAGGAGCCGAACTTCAACCTAGTGAAGAAGTTGTTCCATCAGGCGGTTCTCAAGGCGTGATAATAAGTTCTCCAAAAAGAAACTCAGAGCAGGATCCTGAATCAAATAATATGATTCAAAGCATCCCGCCTTCTCAACATTCAAATCGTGAGGACTTGCTTTTGAAAGAAGAAGAAAGACCAAAATCTCAGCCGAAACAGGTTGCGCCTTCTTCATCATCCAGACCCCCGTCTTCTCAACAGCCTTTGCCACCGCCAAGGCCTGCTAATATAAGAGTTGAATAATTGTTTCAATTTGTAATGTAATTTTGGCAAATTTTAAACCTTTTTGTTTTTAATGATATGATATAAAATATATGTCAGTTAGTCATCAAAAAGGAGGCAAAAATGGCTCGTGTATTGATTTCGATGAGTGATGATTTTTTATCAAGAATAGATGAAATGGCCGATGATGAGCAAAGAACACGTTCTGAGTTGGTCAGAGAAGCTTTGCGCACATATATGAAAAGAAACAGAAATATCAACATCAAAAAAGCATCTCAAAATGCTGAAATGCTTGAGAATCTTCTCGATTGATTCTTTTTTACGGCTAATATGCAAGAAAAACACCACAGATGAGTATAAATACGACATTAAGCAATAATAATACTTTTGCGCCTTTTCAAATGTCTGACAGGCGAAAATCACCTATTTCAAACATTGATGCTCAAAAGAAATTGCTCCCTTCTCAAATTAAATCGTCACCTCAGTCCAAGTTGACTGTTCTTGGAACTACTTTGGCAGGGACTTTATTGCCAATGGCAATGATTGCCAAAAGACAAAAAAAAGATTTTAATCTTAAGAGTTGGAAGAATTTTTCTGAGATTTTTAAATTAAAATACGGTATTCCGGAGATGGTTATCGTGAGTGGCGGATCCATTGCCAGTGGGGTCGCAGGCGGTATTATTTCTGACAAAAATCACAATAAGACGCACAAAATTAAAGAAGGTGTTTTTCAATTTATGAATGCGACTTTGCCGACATTGATTGTGGGCGGGGTTGTTAACCTTATGGAAAAATCAAAAAAACTAAAAGATAACATTCCTGCCAAAGTTGGCGGTATAGTAGGAGGTTTGGCAATAGGGATGCCAATCGCTGCAGCTGTTGCTAACCGTATAAATGATCCAAATGATGAAGAACCTGATAGAAAAATCGGTTTTAAAGATATGATTGTAAGTTTGGATGATGCCTTAGGGGCTTTGGTTTTGGCGAAGATTCCTATTGTAGACAAGCTTCATGCCGAAAAATTCCTCCCTGCAATATTTGCCTGGTGCGGATATAGAGCAGGCGAGCACAAATAAAAATCACCTGAAGCTTGGCCTTCAGATGATTTTTGAATAATTTTATTTTTTACAGAAGTTCTTTGCCTTTTGTGTCGATTTCTTTTTGGATTCCCTCCAAAAATTCATCAACCGAGCGCACGCCCAAGTTGTCTCGGCCACGTCCACGGATGGATACTTGGTTATTTTCGACTTCTTTATCGCCCAGAACCAAAACATAAGGAACTCTGCGGTTTTTGATTGCGTCTCTGATTTTGTAGTTCATACTCTCTGATCTGTCATCGAGCTGTACTCTGATGCCTGCGTCTTTGAGTTTTTTATAAACTTTATCCGCATAATCAAGATGAGAATCGTTGATCGTCACAAGGCATACCTGCTCAGGAGCCAGCCAAGTCGGGAAAGCCCCTGCATAATGCTCAATTAGGATTCCCATAAATCTTTCCATAGAGCCAAAAATTACTCTATGAAGCATTACAGGCGTTTTCATACTTCCGTCTTTGTCCTGGTATTTGAGTTCAAAACGCTCAGGCAAGTTGAAATCAAGCTGAATAGTTGCACCCTGCCAAGTACGGCCGATGGCATCTTTTAGTTTGAAGTCGATTTTTGGGCCATAAAACGCCCCGTCACCCTCATTGATTTCATATTCAATACCTTTGACGGCAAGAGCTTCTTTGAGGCCTGCTTCTGCTTTGTCCCAGTTTTCGATTTGTCCGACGAAATCATCAGGACGAGTGGACAGTTCAACTTCATAAGTCATATCAAACATTTTGAGCGTTACATCGACAAAATCAATAATAGCGTTGATTTCATCAACCAATTGCTCAGTTGTACACAAAATATGAGCGTCATCTTGAGTGAAGCCCTGAACACGAGTCATACCTGCCAGTGCGCCTGATTTTTCTTTGCGATAAACAGTTCCAAGCTCTGCTAAACGTACAGGCAAATCACGATAGCTATGGCGTTTTGCTTGATAAACCATGATATGGAACGGGCAGTTCATCGGCTTTAATACAAATTCTTGCTCATCGGCTGTGACCATGAACATATTTTCTTTGTAGTGATCCATATGGCCTGAGATTTCCCACAGTTTTGGTTTTGCAATGTGTGGGGAGAAGATGATATCGTAGCCGCGTTTTCTGTGCTCTGTACGCCAGTAGTTTTCGACTTGTTCTCTGATTACAGATAGATTTGGGTGCCATAAAACAAGCCCTGAGCCGATTTCTTCTCTTATTGAGAATAAATCAAGCGATGTGCCGAGTTTTCTGTGGTCGCGTTTTTCAGCTTCTTCAATTTGTTTTAGATAATCATTAAGTTCTTTTTTGTCCAAAAATGCTGTCGCATAAATACGCTGAAGCATTTTGTTTTTTTCATCACCACGCCAGTATGCACCTGCAACTGATAAAAGTTTAAATGCTTTTATTTCTTTGCTGGAC
>JAQUTS010000145.1 GCA_028694275.1 Candidatus Gastranaerophilales bacterium | reverse complement strand
TTGAGGTAGTGTATGCGTGCGTCACAGGTAAATAACAATACCAATTTTTCAGGCAAAACAAGGTTTATTCCGACCAAAAGTTTTGACTGGATGAGCAATTTGGATGGGACGCATCAGAGGATTATTTTGGGCGGTACAGCCCTTGTGACGCAGCCTGTTATCGATTATTACAACCCTATGGCGGATGAAAAAACACGAAAATTTTCTGTACTGAAAACTGTTATCAAAATTGTGGTTGGAACAGTTGTCGGGACAAGTGTAAGGCACGTTGGAATGATGTATGCAAGAAAAGTCACCAAAGGGAATAAGTTTTTAGAAAAAATCAAAAATCCTGCACTCAAAAAAGATTTAACCAAAATATTCTCTAATGAAAAGGATAAGAAAAATTTTATCGGGAATTTTGGTACTATCCTTGGGTTGATGGGTGTAATCGTGGCGGATTTCACATTTGATATGCCACTTGCCAAAGCAGCTATAGACATAGGTACCAAGATGTTTGGCCTTTCTAAACCTGATGAAAAAGGAGGTAAAAAATGAAGAAATTCCTCCAAGACGGTTTTGAAAAAATTGTCAAATGGTCAATAGATGCCACAAAAGATAAAGCAAAACTTCAAAATATCACAGGTACAATAGCCTGGGGCGTGTCTTGCCTTGCTTATGTCGGGGCAATTGCCATAAACCAAAACGTGCCTTCTGATCAGAAGAAATTCCTTATTCCGCAAGAGTTGGCAGATGGTGCTATCAATGTTGGGCTGTTCTTCTCTATGACGGCTTATGCTAAAAAGCTTGCAAATAAAAACCTTATGGCGGGCAAAATATTACCAAAAGATCTCAAAAATGAAATCCTTGCAATTAAGCAAAAACACGGCAATAAAATGAATCTTCAAGAAATTGAAAAACACTTGAGTCCAAAATCTCTGGAGAGAATGGGGCATTTTAAAGTTACATATCCATTGCTTGTAAGTCTTACAGGTTCAGCCATTGCTTCAAATATTGTGACACCTGTTGTAAGAAACATAGTCGCCTCCAAAATTCAAGACAAAGCTATTGAAAGACAAAATCTAAAACAATCTCCAAGTCCTTTATCATCTCCTCAAAATGAAATTCGGACACAAAAGAACGTTCCGCAAGTGTTTCGGAACGTTCAATCATCAGTTTATTCTAATACTATGAAAATTTAGTTGTTAACGACAAGATTTAGTTTGTGTTGAACGGGCTCTGCATCGAACAGTTCACCTATTGAGCATTCTAAGATATCGCAAAGTCTATCCATATTCTCATAAGATGGCTGCGTTCTTCCGCTTGCCCAAGAATACACGGTTTGTTGTGGCAGGTGGAGTTCTTTTGCCAATTTGTACAAGCTCCATCCTTTTTTTTCTTTTGCCGCTTCTTTAATTTTTATTTTCACTTTGTTCACCTATATTTTAATGTCTAACACCGTTTGTCGACTGATTCGTACTATATACATTTGCATAGTCAGCATTTACATATATCATTATACATATGTTACACGTATTTATATACCTGTTTTTCAATAATCATATTTTTAAATTAAAATTTTGATCCCAATTCTTTTCTGAATCCCGATTTTAACTGCAATATGTTTGTTTTTCGGGGTTATTTAATCTGTTAATATTCAACAAATTGTATATCAATCAAAAGGTTGAAATGTCTTTGTGATTATCCGCTTAATATATCAGTTTTATTTTTTGAGAAATATATATAATGACAATATGAATAAACTTGAGCTTAAGAAAAGGTTTTTTTTCGCCCTTTTGAGCGTGTCTTTGGCGGCACCTTCGGTTTTTGCTGCGCAAACCCCTTCTGATACATTTCGTTTGGGGGTGGAAAAATACCGCAACGGTGAGACATTAGAATGCCTTGAAATTATGCAAAATTTGAAAAGAAAAGACTCTTCTAATGCTTATGTGCTTTATTATTTGGCTATGTCAAATGCCAAATTAGGAAATGTTGAGGAAGCCAAAAAAAATTACGAAAGAGTCGTTTTTTTGAACTCTGATCAAGAACTTGTTTCTTATGCAAAAGAAGGTATCCAAAATATCGACAGGGCAATGGCAAAAGAGGGAATAACTCCTTCTAAATCAAAATTAAAGGATGTCTTCGCAGATAAACCACCGGCTGCAGTGAATGAATCACAAAAAACATCTTCTAAGAGCAATGTTTCTGATGATGAAGTAGCTAAGGCTATCAGGACTCTTAAAGAGGCCGGGCTTTTGAATGTTCAATTGGGGGTCGGGGCCAATTCTGCTTCTCCCGCATCAATGCTCCCTCAAAATAACGATCTTATGAATATGAGTCTTATGATGAGTTCTATGAATGGATCTAAGGGCTCATCAGGAATGGATATGTTGCCTTTTTTGATGATGCAGCAGCAATCATCAGGAGCTAATGGGGCCAAATCTGCTATTTCGCCTGAAGTTATTCAGATGATGATGAATAACTCGATGCTTGATGGTCTTAGTGCTTTTGATATGAACAACAAAGATAAATAACGTTAAGATATTTTGAACGTGTAATAATTTATGCTAGTATGAATGTTACAAAATAGTTTACGGGCAAATTTTTTAGAGAGTTAAGTTTCAGGAGTTTTTATAATGAAGTTAAATACTTTAAAATTCGGCGAAATAGAAGTAGACGAGGCTTTAGTCTTTGATTTTATTGAGCAGATTTTGGGTTATGAACATCTGAGTAGATATGTTTTGATTGATTATAATCCCCAATCGCCTTTTAAATGGCTTCAATCTATTGAAGATACGAATATTTCTTTTCCCGTTACCATTCCGGCATTGTTCGGTATAGATTATACTTTTACTGTTCCTGAGGAGCTTGCAAAAGAGCTTGAACTGCAAGATATTGCAGATATTCTTACTTTGAATATTGTAAATATTCCTAAAGGACATCCTGAGTTATCTACGGTAAATCTTTTAAGCCCTATAGTAATAAATATAAATAACAAAAAAGCAATTCAAATGATACTTCAAGACGCTGAATATAGTCTTCGTCAAAGGCTATTCAAGGACGGAGCTGAAGATATTCAAATCTAGTTTACGAAGTATAAAAGAATCGGTAGGTGTAAAATGTTAGTATTATCAAGAAAAACTGGTCAAAAATTAATAATTAATGACAATATAGAAGTCATAGTAATTGAAACAAGAGGAGAGTTTGTTCGATTGGGGATAAAAGCTCCTAAGGATGTTACTATTTTTCGTGAAGAAATCTATGAAGAAGTAAAAAAGGCTAATCAGCAGGCGTTGATTGATGCCAATGTCAATGAATTGGATTTGGATCTTAATTTGTTGCAGCAGAAAAACAAGATAGACTCTGCGCAGATTGCGCAAAAATTCAGATCCTCATTAACTCAGGTAAAAAAGGATAAGTAGTTTTTGTTAAATCAAGAAGAGATAAAGTCACTGTTTTCTAAAAAGCAGTATCTTGAAGTTCTTCAAGACGCTGATGCTAACCCTGAAATTAAAGATTTTTTAGGGTTTTTGTTTTTGGAAAACGGGGATTATGAAAAGGCGCAAGAGTTTTTTAGGGCTAAAAATATGCCTTTTCAAGAGGGGTTTTGCAAAGTGCTTTTGGGTGATAAGCTTTCTGCTCGAAAAATATGGTATTCTGCAGAGGAAAATTCTGCTATTCTTTGGGGGAAAGTTCTTTTAGGTATCTTGGATCAAAAACTTGAGGCTATCCCGACGTTTTTGCAGGTTAGAAATTTTGCAGAGATGACGCTTTATTATCTTTTTAAGGCAAAGCAGGTCGATTATGCCATCAAACTTATAAGCGCAAAGGAGTTTCTTGCTGATTGTAATATTGAGTCATACAAGTACATAGGGCGTGTTCTTATGGATAATGATGAAGAAGAATTAGCATTTGATTACATGAATAAGGCAATTGAGGTGATTCCTCAGGATTATGAAGCCTATTTTTATTTGGGCGAATTATACTCAAGATGGGGCAATACGCAAAGGGCAATAGAAGCCTATAATCAGGTGATTAGCCTGAATCCGTACCATACACCCACACGTAAAATACTGAAAAAGATTTCAAATTGATATTAAATTATTATTAAATAGATTGAAACATGGGCTATGTGTATTGTAGAATAATCTAAGACATGCTTATAGGGTTAATGGAGTTTTCAAATAATGTTTGAACGTTTTACAGAAAAAGCAATAAAAGTAATAATGTTGGCTCAAGAAGAGGCGAGAAGATTAGGACACAATTTTGTCGGCACTGAGCAAGTATTACTCGGGTTAATAGGAG
>JAQUTS010000012.1 GCA_028694275.1 Candidatus Gastranaerophilales bacterium | reverse complement strand
CATAACACCAGAAATGCAAGAAAAAATATTTAAAAGATATGAAATGGCCCTCGCCATCGAAAGAAAAATAGGCGCAGGCACGGGCTTATTTTTGGCAAAAAGGATAATGGAAGCCCATAAAGGATCTATAAGCTTTGAAACAGAGGCTTCCATAGGTACCGTCTTTTATATAACTTTGCCTAATTCATCTGATGAAACTGATGAAGCATAAATTTTTAATATTTATTTTTTAGTCGGCATCCGCCGCCTTGGCAATCAGCAAAGCCTTTCATCTTATGGTGCCTATCACGTTTTTGAGCTTTCATCTCTTTAAATTCTGTTCTTTGTTCTTCTGTCAAAACCGCTTCGAATTCTTTGTTGTATTTTTCCATAATGCTCTGTTTGGTTTCTTTAAGAGTCAAAACAGCTTCTTCAAGAGCTTGTTTTTTATTTTTATCAACAGTTAAAAGACACTGCTCACTCAAAATTCTAAGTTCGGCTTTTTTGGCTTTTAATTCGGTCATAACGGGTGTAAGTTCGTTTATTTTCTTTTCAAAAATCACCTTTGTTTTGGCTTTTTGCTCAGCAGTCAAACCCAATTGAGATTCCAAAAAAGCCTGCCTGTCTCTCATCATTTTGACAAAATCATCAGGCGTCATTTGAGAAAAAGGTTTGTGACATCCGCAAACAGGAGCAGGTCTTTTACAACCGCAAACAGGTGCTTTGGGAGCATCAGAACAAGGACATACCGCCATTGCGGGAACACTCAAAACTCCTAATACAAATATAGATAAAATAATCTTTTTCATTATAAACCTCCTATTATTTTTGTTTTGATTTAGTGTAAGTTTAGTCTTGTGATGAAAGTTTGTCAATTTGTCGAAGATAAAATAGCTCTTTGTAGTCAAATTATTTAGAACGCCCAAAAAAGCCTGCAATAGTTGCTATATCGATATCATGAGCGATAATCCTACCATGCGGGCAAGTCGTAGGGTTTTTGGTCGTAAGCCATTTTTTTATCAAATCATTCATCTGTGCAAAGCTCAATGGTTCATTTGCCTTAATAGCTGCATGACAGGCGGTTGAAATCAAAATATCATTCCCGATTTTATCAATAGAACCATCTAAAGACTTTATCAAATCTTGCATAATTTCTTTATGGGAATCATTTGCCACCACCTGCGGAAGCTTCCTAAAGACGGCTTCATTTTCAGAAGAAAATTCGATTTTGTAGCCGTATTTTTGCAAAACATCAATATGTTCTTCCAAAAGAGCTCTTTCTGATGGTGCTATTTCTATTGACGGACTCACCAAAAGCAATTGAGAAGAAATCTCTTTTTGTTCCAAAAGCTCCTCGTATAAATACCTTTCATGCGCAATATGCTGATCAATCAGCCTCAGACCGTCTTTTGTTTCTATCAAAATATATGTGTTTTTTAACTGACCGATAATCCTGTAATCAGAAGGCAAATCATCTTGAAAATCTTCTTGCGCGGCAGGAATTTCGATATTTTGCTGTACAAATTCTGCCTCAAGCGGCTTATAAAACTTGGGAGTGTAGCGGATTTGCTCTTTAAATGAGGCAAAATCGACTCTTTGCTCTTCATCTTGATGAGAAAAACTCGCAGAAGGCGAATAATCATCTTTTTGGGTATAAACAGGTCTTGAATAAGATTCAATTGCCTGTTTGATGGCAGAATGAACAAAATTAAACACCTGATTACCGTTACGGTATCTGATTTCTCGTTTGGTCGGGTGGACATTCACATCGAGTTCATCTTTTGGAATATCAAGATTGATAACAACAAAAGGGTGTTTTCCTCTTGGAATAAGTTCTTCATAAGAAAAAGATATCGCCTTTAAAAGCACGGGGCATTTGACGACACGACCGTTGACAAAAAGATAAATCGCCTTTTTGTTAGAACGGGTAAAACTTGGCAAACTTGCAAATCCTTTAATACTAAGATGAGAGAGCTCATCTGTTTTTTTGATTTCTTTTAGTTGGCTGAGCATATCATCAGAATAAACCTCTGCTAAAACTGTCTGAAGATCAGCAGAACCTGATGTTTTGAGCGAAACGGCTCGTTCATTTTTGAGAATAATTGAAACTTCAGGATGTGAGATAGCGATGTTTTGTAAAAGCTCGATTATATTTGAATATTCCGATCTGTCACTTTTTAAAAATTTCAGCCTGACAGGCGTATTGTAAAAAAGATCTTCAATCTCCATAATAGTCCCGACAGAGCACCCTGCAGGGGATTTTTTGACTTTGGAATCACGGCATTCGACCTTTGTTCCCACTTCTGCATCTTGGGTTCTTGAGGTGCAGGTGACTTTGGAGACAGAAATTATACTTGCAAGGGCTTCTCCTCTGAATCCAAGAGTAGAAATATTCCACAAATCATCCTGTGTCGCTATTTTACTTGTTGCATGCGGTGCAAAAGCAAGTTCTATATCATCAGGCGAAATACCAAAACCATCATCTGCAACGCGAATATTTCTACATTCGTTTGAAATATCAATTTCGATTTTGGACGCTCCGGCGTCGATGGAGTTTTCGACAAGTTCTTTCACAACAGAAGATGGGCGTTCGATTACCTCGCCCGCAGCTATTTGGTTTATCAAATTCAAATCCAGCTGTTTGATTTTTCCCATCTGTTATAAAAACTCCTCTTTATCTGAAAATAATTCTATCATCATCGCACGACAAATCTCAAAGAATATAGATTATCTTAATAATTCATCCCCCTTTTCGGCAACAAAAATCTGACCCGAAACTCCGATGAAATAGCCCAAAAATAGCTTTATAGTGTTATATATAAATCCTCAGCTCTTCTAAATCTACTTGCTACTTAATATTCTCTGTTTGATAACAGAGAATTTTTTTGCGGAATCGGACAAGGCTGAGCTAAGCGAACGCCGTCTATGTGAAACTCTTGTCGGAGCGATTTTGCAAAGCAAAAAAGCGAAGTCAAAAGAGCTGAACAGTCCGTATTCCAAGAAGCGGAATCGGACAAGGCTGAGCTAAGCAAAGCCCCCTCCAAAAGGAAAATCCCGCCTATCTTATGATGCGGGAAAATAAAATTGTATAATTAAAACTGTACTAATCTGTAACTAATCTACCTAAACCTTATTGTTTGCTCTATTTGACTGCTGCTATTTTTGGTGTGACACCCATCTCGCTTTGAATCATTTTAATATTTGTATACGCCATCGCTCTGCGCTTTTTAGAACCTCTTAACAAAAATTGTACGCTTGCAGATATATTTGATGCAGGAATTTCATTTTTGAACATAGATTAACCTCGACGATACTTAACTACTAACTTTTTAACTAACCACAAATACTTTATCGGCACGATCAGATTTTCCTTTAGGTTTTTGCCCCTGTTTGTTACATCTTTGTTACAAACAAACTTAAAGCAACCCCCCAAAGTCGCTTTGCAAAGGGGTTTTAAAATATTACAAAAAATTTAATCGCTACTTATGCCCAAAATATTTTTGTGATATTTTATATTTATGAAAAAGTTTTTTATATATGTTTCTATATTATTTTTGTTTCTAAGCGCCACAGCCGATGCAAAAACAATAAAAATAGCGCAGATTACAGACACTCACATAGGGTCTGTAACGGATGATAAAACATCAGACTCCATAGAAAATCTAAAAAAAGCCATTATCTCCGTAAATAAACAAAAAGATATTGATTTGGTGGTTTTTACAGGCGACAATATCGACAAATCTAAAATGGAAGACCTTGAGATTTTTTGCAAAACAATAAAAAAACTTAAAAAACCATATTATGTAATATTAGGAAACCACGATGCCTACAAAGCAGCCGGCATTGCCCCAAAAACTTACATGCACATAGTCAACAAATCCAACCCTTATCAAAAAACTGATGCCCTAAGCTACGCAGTCACAATAAACGATGACATCAAAGCTCTGATGGTAAGTGGAATAACTCCAAATATACAAAGCTCGCACGGGTTTTTTAGTGAAGAAACAATGGCTTGGATTAAACAAACCCTTCAAAAAAACAGACACAGAACTGTCATTATTTTCCAGCATTTTCCTTTAATGCCCCCAACAGAAGATAAAGAAAGAGAAGTCTTATACGCTGATCAGTATTTGTATCTGCTCATAAGAAACCCAAATATCTTATTTTTGGCCTCAGGACATTACCATACGGACAAAATACAAACAGACCAAAACGGCATAACACATATCTCAACCCCAAGTCTTGTTAACGAAAAACAATATCGCATAATAGAAATTGAATACGCAAAAACGCCTTTATGCAAAGGTAAAAACTATCAAATCAAAACAAGCCTTGTGGATATTTAGTCCTGCTCTTGCACAAATCCAAAGTTTTTTAGTGCTTTGTCTTTTTTGCGCCAATCTTTTTGGATTTTGACCTGAAGATCAAGAAAAACCTTTCTATCATCCAGTTTTTCGATTTCTTCTCTTGCACTTTGCCCGATTTTTTTGAGCATTTGGCCTTGTTTGCCTATGATTATGCCCTTTTGAGAATCATGTTCGACATAAATTGTTGCGATTATTTTATTGAGGGTATCTTTTTCTTCAAACTTGTCAATAACAACAGCAATACTGTGAGGAACTTCATCATGCGTATTGATAAGAACTTTCTCGCGTATGATTTCTTCGGCTATTTCACGTACAGTCTGATCCGTCATATCATCATCAGGGAAAAGATTCACGCCTTTTGGCAATTTGCGATATATGTTTTTGAGCAAAGTATCAACATTCCTGCCTGTTTTAGCAGAAATTTTGACGATGGGAATATTCTCCTTAAATAAAGTCTTATACGCCATGATGTTTTCTTCTCTTGTTTGAAGGTCTTTGACCTTGTCGACTTTATTCACAACCATAATAATGGGGATTTTTATATCAAGAAGGTTCTTGACTATCCACTCATCACCGCGCCCCGGAGGCTCTTGAGCATCAACCAAAAACAACACCAAATCAGCATCAGGAACTGCAACTTTAGCCTCATCAAGCAAAAACTCACCCAACTTGTACAAAGGTTTATGCACACCCGGTGTATCAATAAACACGATTTGACCTTGGTCTGTTGTGTGTATACCCCTTATGCGTTTTCTTGTTGTTTGGGGTTTATCAGAAGTTATAGCGATTTTTTGCCCCAAAATTTGGTTCAAAAGAGTTGATTTACCTACGTTTGGCCTGCCGATAATTGTTACAAAACCTGATTTGTTTGACATTAATTCACCCTATCGTGCATCTCGTTTATATCCTTGATGCGACTTTCTATTCTATTTATGATTGCTAAAAGATCATGACTTTCGATGCCCGGTAAAAACTGCAAATTGTTCAAAACCGACAAAACCTCATCATATCTGAGTCCTACACCTTGTACCATCATAGCATTAATAGCTTTTGTTATTACATCCAAAAGATAAAGCATTTCTTTTGCATCATTTGCATAATCATTGATATTAAGCATAATATCTTCCAAACACTCAAAAACATCTCCGCCTTTTGAACGTGTCAAAATCTCTATCGCGACCAATTTGGGGTTAATTTCCATGTTTTTGTCTTTGATAATATTCAAAAGCATCGCATCAATAGCTTCCGCCTTGCCGGGAAGTGTATTGATAAATTGCTGCAAAAGCTTGTCCGCCAAAGGATAGTCATTTTTTTCAAGACAAGACGCAACATAAATTTTGTACAAAGCACAAATACACTGGCTATGATCATGTGTTTTTTCGCAAATTGCCCTAATTATCGCATCAGAAACCAAAAGAAGAGAATCCTTTTTCGCCGTTGTTTCATCAAAAGATAAATCATCATTCAATGTTTCATCAATGAGCCTTAAAAGAGGTTTGATTTTTTTCTTGTTGCCCAAAATGCCTGCAAGCATTGTTTTTAAAAGCTCCGTGTGATTTTCATCAAAAAGGGCTTGCTCTAAAATATCATGCAAAAACTCATTATCGGATTTGAGAACAGCAGACAAAACAATCTGATGTGCAATTGCATCAGAGCCTTGCGGGCCGTTTACTTCTATATCATTAGCCATTTCACAAAGACGCTGAAATTTGATTTGAGCGTCCTCAAGATTATCTTTTGGAGGGGTAAAATCTTCCATTTTTTGCCTTTTTTAATATTTGTAATCAAATGTTGCCGTTTTGGTGCAACAAAAATATCGTGTACAAAAAATTATACACACAAAAAACAAGTTAATCCACCATATCAGCTATACGAACAAGAAAATCCCAAATAAATCATTATAAAATCTTAATAATTGTCCTTTTTTGTTCGACGTATAATTAAAAACGGAAAGCGAGGATTTTATAATGTCAGAAATCATAAACGTTGATGTAATAAACTCATTACTGAAAGAACAACCAACCGAAAAAAAAGTAGATGAGATTCTTAATAAGGCTCTAATGCTAAAAGGGCTTAATCTCCAAGAGTCAGCGACTCTTCTCAACGTCGAAGATGACAAATTACTGGATAAAATCTTCCACGCAGCAAAAGAATTAAAAGAAAAAATTTACGGCAAAAGAATCGTACTTTTTGCACCGCTTTACGCCAGCAACTATTGCTCTAACAATTGCGTATATTGTGCTTTCAGGCGTGATAACAAATGCATCACAAGAAGACATTTGACCCCGCAAGAAGTCGTAGAAGAAGCCAAAGCCCTTATGAACCAAGGCCACAAAAGAATCATTCTTTTAACAGGTGAAGAATACAAAAAAGCAGGCCTTGACTACCTTGAAGAAATAATGGACAGAATCTACCATGAAAAAGTTTTCAACGGCGAAATAAGACGCATCAACGTCAATATTGCACCTTTGGATGTGGAAGGTTTCAAACGCCTAAATTCTTTTGGTATCGGCACGTATCAGCTTTTCCAAGAAACATATCACAGAGAAACCTACACAACTGTCCACCCATCAGGCAAAAAATCTGACTATGATTGGCGATTAGAAGCTATGGACAGAGCACTGGAAGCAGGGATTCAAGATATAGGCATCGGGCCATTATTCGGGCTTGCTGATTACAAATTTGAAACTCTTGCAACATTAATGCACGCACAGTATTTGGACACCAAATACGGCGTAGGTCCTCATACTATATCAGTTCCAAGAATTGAACCGGCAGAAGGTGTTGCTTTCTCCCAAAATCCTCCTGATCAAATGTCAGATAAAGAATTCAAAAAAATAGTAGCCCTAATCCGCTTGGCAGTGCCTTATACAGGTCTTGTACTCTCCACAAGAGAAACTCCCGAATTAAGACATGAGCTATTGCAACTTGGAGTATCCCAAATCAGTGCCGGTTCCAAAACAAACCCTGGCGGCTACTCTCTATATAAAGATTCATCAGAACAGTTTGAAATGAGTGATAGTAGAGAGCTCGATGAAATAGTTCTCAAACTTGCTCAAGGTGACTTTATCCCAAGTTTTTGCACAAGCTGCTACAGAAAAGGCAGAACAGGCAAAGACTTTATGGACTTGGCAAAACCCGGTCTTATCAAGCGTTTTTGCAATACCAATGCTCTTTTGACTTTCAAAGAATACATAGAAGACTATGGCTCAGATGAACTCAAAAAAGCAGGAAACGCCCTAATCGAAAAAGAAGTTTCTGCTGTTGAAGATGAAAAAATCAAAGCAGAAGCCAAAAGAAAACTTGAAAGAATCCAAAACGGCGAAAGAGACGTATATATTTAATGAACGAATCAGAAAAAACTCAAAAGCTTGATCAAGTAAAAAGCACTTGTGAAAAGTGTTTTGATTGTGAGCTCGGGTCAACGCGCACAAAGTCCGTTTTTTCTGATGGTAGCCCTGATGCTTTGATTATGCTGATAGGTGAGGCTCCCGGGCAAAATGAGGATGAAACAGGGATTCCTTTTATCGGGCGTGCAGGCAAGCTTTTGGATGAATTGTTCAAAACCCAAGGGCTGACACGCGAAAAGGATATTTATATCTGCAATACAGTCAAATGCAGACCGCCAAATAACCGCGTCCCTACAGAAACAGAAAAAGCACAATGCCGAAAATACCTCGATGCCCAAATTGAAATCATCAAGCCCAAAATCATACTTCTTTGCGGAGCTACTGCGCTCAAATCCATAATCGGAAGTAAACTTCCGATTTCTAAAATCCGCGGTGAATGGATTGGACACCCATCAAAAGCCAAAGTCATGCCGATTTTTCATCCTTCATATCTTCTAAGAAATCCATCCTTAAAAGAAGGTTCACCAAAATGGCTTATGACAGAGGATATTAAAAAAATCAAACAATATTATCAAACATTATGCAAAGACTAGATTTAGAGCGTTTTTTGGCTTTGTTTTATAAATTTTTGTAATATGTATTGTAATTATTTTAGCGATTTTGCTATGCCTTTGGTACAATTAACGAAAATGGGTAGACGATAAGAGAACTGGCTTGAATGATAGACGAGAGAAATATAGAGAACATTATAGGTTTAATTGACAGCTCAAATCAGAAAATCAAAAACATCAAAGAAACTCTGCAAGAGCAAAAAACAGCCTTTGAACTGCCGAAAAACGATTTCAAAAACTTAACGAATGTCATAGATGACGCGGTTAAGTCCAAAAAATTTGACCACATTGATAAAGTTTTTGAAAACCTGAACAAAAATATCTCCTTCAAGACAGATTTTTTGAAAGAACAATTCAAAAATCTCGATACAAATCTTTCAAAAGTTCAAAATATAGCCAAAAACATAGACAAAAACATCGACGATGACATTAATCTTTTTGTCGCAATTGTTGAAACATTTTCGTACAAAGTAAAAATAATCCAGGGCATAGTTTCTGATATAAGCAACAAAATCAGCTCCTTTTCAGGCGAAAGCCCCGAAAAATTCCTCCGCGGTTTGCGCTCTGACTGTGGTGATTTTGATGAAGAATTTGACCAGTTATTGCGCGAGCTCAAACAAAACTTCAAAAGAGCAAGCGACATCACAAATAAACTATCAAAGCTTGATGCGGGCATTGATATTGCAAAAGAGTTATTTTCAATCAATGTATCAGTCAATGCGATAATGTCTTCTTTGTCAATTTTTGACGAAAAATACAAAGACCTCGGCAAAGCATTCGAAGAATCGGGGCTTTACAGCGAATTTTCAAGCAAAATAGAAGACCTGTCATACAATACAAAACACCTTATTCGAAACATCGACAACTTCAATCAGGTTATAGAAAACAGTGCCTCCATAAAAGAGCAGGTAGGGACTTTAGAAGAAAAAATCAACACAATCAACTCTCTTGTCGAAACAATCAACCAAGAAGGGTTTTTAGAGCTCAAAGCAATGATGAGTTCAATAGATAATGCTGAAGAATTAACGGGAATAAAAAACACTCTTGACTCTATTTTGCAAGACAACAGGCTAAATGAAATCAAAGAAAAGCTTGATTCTTTCAACTATGATGAAAAACTCGAAGGCGTCAAATATTCTATCATCGAATCCATCAACAATTCAGAAATAATCCAAGGACTCAAAGGCATCAGCGAAAACCTTGAGAACACAAAAGCCTTTGCACAATTTGAGCAAGTCCTCAGCGAAATAGACAATAACAACAAGCTCTCCCAAGAAAAAATGGATGAGCTGCAAAAAGTCATTTCTGTTTTGAATTTTTCAGAAGTCGGAAAAGAAATATCATTTTTGACAAATGATCTTGGCATAATATTAGAAGAAATCAAGCACAGTCGCTCTATTTCTGACAAAAGTTTCAGCAAACTTGAAAATATCTTTGAAAATTTTAATCTTAATGAAATCAAAAACAGAATTTTTGAATTTGAAAACGGACTGAAAAAATTCTTACAAAAAGATGATTTGCTTGATTTAACAAAAGATTTGCAAGAGATAACAGACAGATTCAATATGGCAAACGGTGCTATTATTGATGGATTTGAAGATCTTAATATTCTCAAAAACTACATCTTGAATTTCGAAAATAAATTCTCTGAAATGACTGAAAACATCCAAAAAGTAGTGGATGAAAATCAACAAAAACTCGATTCAACATTACAAAATTTGGACAACAATCACAGATTCGATGAGATTAATAACCTCTCAAACGATATTTTATCAACAATCCATTCATCAAAAGACTCCGTCTTAATAAACCTAAATGAAGGGCAAGAAAAACTTGAACTTTTGATAAAAGCGATGGACACATCATACAAATTTGATGAAATTCAAGATTCTATCAAGAACAAACTTGATGAAATATCCACGCAAAACCAAAACGAATCAGCCCAAAAACTCGAAGACATCAAAGAACTCTCTCAAAATCTATCAGAAGATGTTGACTACATCAAATCCTCTATTTTGGATGTAATAAGAGAAAACCAACAAAAATTCGACTCTGTTTTGGCTTCTTTGGACGAAAAAGTAAACTCTCAAGATATTCAAGACAAACTTGCATACTTGATACAAACACTTGATAACAACCAAGATAACGAGCTTGACAGCAAGATTTCTGATGAAATCAATAACGGCAAATATCTCATAATTGACACCATAAGAGAATCAGAACTCAAGCTTGAAGAATTTGTCAAATCAGTGGATAGTGCCCACGCAATAGAGGATTTGAAACAAATCACAGGCAACCTTTACGGAGAAATTGAAAGAGCAAAAGACTCTATCTGTACGGCAGCAAAAGAAAATCAAGATCGTTTTGAGCTTATGGTCAAAGCCCTTGATAATTCTGAACGCATTGATGAAATCAATGACCTGTCAAAAACTCTCTACTCAGAATTGATTTCATCAAAAGACACTCTTCTTTCCGTTTTAAGAAACAATCAAGCAAAAATTGAAGAAGCCGTGAAACTTACAGACGTCACGATAAAAGTTGCTGATATTGAAGATATTTCAAATAAAATAATCGAAGAAATAAGATTTACAAAAGAAATTATCCAAAACGTAGGGAGAAGCATCAACCCTGATGTACTAAAAGACCTTCAAACTTCGACAGATGCCCTCAAAGCCTCCATCGAAGAAGTACACAACTCTGTTTTGACAGTTGATGTCAAACTGAACAATACCGCTGACAAAACAGATATTTCTATGCTCGGTGATCTCGTAAAAGAAAGACACGAACAGCTTGAATATCTAATCAGAGCTTATGATGCAACAGGCGATATTTCATCAATCAAAGAACAGCTTGAGCAGCTTCGCACTCCTCAAGAATTCGATGATTTAAAACAAAAAATCGACTCCAACAAAGATGTCATTTATGAGCTCAGATCCATTCTTGATGATAGAACTCAAAACCTTGAACTTGTCATCAAATCCATGGAATCAACGGATGATATTTCTGATCTTAAAAACGTCTTGCTCAATCTTGATAATGAGCAAAAATACATTAAAGACACTGTTGAATCAATCGCTCAAAATGCCTCAAATCCTGATGATATCAACTACCTAAAAGGTATCCTATCAGATATTGAATCAGAGCAAAAAGATATCAAAAACACCCTTGAATACCTCTCCAAAACTTCTGATTTGAGTGCTATTCAACAATCCATCGAAAATGCAGTTCCTTATCAGCAATTCGATGATCTAAAACAAAAAATCGACTCCAACAAAGATGTCATCTATGAGCTCAGATCCATTCTTGATGAAAGAACTCAAAACCTTGAACTCGTTATCAAATCCATGGAATCAACGGATGATATTTCTGATCTTAAAAACGTCTTGCTCAACCTTGATAATGAGCAAAAATACATTAAAGACACTGTTGAATCAATTGCCCAAAATGCCTCTAACCCTGATGATATCAACTACCTAAAAGGTATCCTATCAGACATCGAATCAGAGCAAAAAGATATCAAAAACACCCTTGAATACCTGTCCAAAACTTCTGATTTGAGTGCTATTCAACAATCCATCGAAAACGCAGTTCCTTATCAGCAATTCGATGATCTAAAACAAAAAATCGACTCCAACAAAGATGTAATCTATGAGCTCAGATCCATTCTTGATGAAAGAACTCAAAACCTTGAACTCGTTATCAAATCTATGGAATCATCAGATGATTTGAATGCACTCCAAAACACACTGATTACAATAGAATCAGACCAAAGAGAGCTCAAAAATATCATAAGCGAAATATCTCACACAAAGGCTGATAATGAATTAATCGCATACTTAAATGACATAAAAAATGATATTTCTGTTTTTGAGCAAAATATCCTTTCTATAAAAGATGAAATCTCAAATGTTTCTGCGACAAAAGATATCCAAGAAGCAGTTGAGCACCTTGAAAATATACACTATTCAATCAAAGAAAGTGATAACAAAAGAGATAATATTTCCGCGGTGATTTCTGATATTGACAACAAAATCTCCGAAATCAAAACCTCAACTGATATCAACTATGACATCAAAGCACTTTTATCAACGCTTCAACAAGACCAGCTTACAATCAAAGCTCTTATCTCAAGCATCGAGGGGCCTGATGATGAAACCATTAATCTAATCAAAAATCAAATTATAACAACAGAATCCGCAATAAGAGACTTCATCGAAGCAGACAGCTCCAAGCAAGAAATCTCTCAAATAAAAGGCCAGCTGGATGGCCTGACGCAGCAGATTCTTGTTCAGGTTATGCAGATTTTTGACAATATTTCTTTTGACCAAGAAACCCAAGAAATCAAAGAATACATTGACGAATCCCACAACAGCGTCAAAAACACCTTGAATATGTTTAAAACAAACATTGAAAGACTCCTTGATGCTCCAAAACCTATCTATATTGATGAACTCAAACATGAAATAGACAAAATTGCCCAAGGCCTTGATGAAATAGGCCCTGAAATGTCAGAATATGTAAACACAATAACAAGTTTGAGAGTGAGCCTGGAAGAACTCTCAAAGACAAAAGAAACAGTTCTTCTTATTGATCAAAATATTAATAATACCGCACAATACATCGAAGAAATTTCGCAAATACTTAAGCAAAATGCCGCCAATATCGAGCTTCTTTATACAAGAAATGAAGCCAAAGAAGATTTTACAAAGCTAAAATCCATTCTTGATGATATTTTGAGCAGACAACAAGAACAAAATGACAATATCCAAAAAGAAAACCTGAAAGAAGGCATTGATAATGTCAATTTGTCTATCAACTACATCAATGAAAACCTCAATACTTTCTTGAGTGAATATAGAATTTTTCAAGACAATCTCTCTTCCACAACACAAAACATGGAAGCTATGGCGGCCACATTCGCCCAAACTGACAGCATAAACAGCGAATACAAAAAAAGCGTCAACGAGACTTTCAAATCATTGAAAAAAGACTTCACTTCTGTGATTTCAACAGTGGACTCTCTTTATGAAGATATGAATAAAGTCTCATCTTTGACATCACAAATGGTTGAAATCTCGGCCAAAGACAAAGCTGACATCTTAGATGATATGCGCGTAATAAAAGACATTATCGAAACCTCTGAAATCAACAAACTAAAAGACAGTTTCTCAACAATTATTTTCTCGATAAACGGATTTTTAAACAGCGTAGATGAAAAATTCGCATCAATTATAGAAAATACTCAAGAAGCTTCTGATTTTACAAAAGAAAATCAAGAAATTTCACAAAACATAAAAGCCTCCATAATAAATCTCATAGAATGGACTGATTCCGCATCAAGAGAGTTCAATCATATTGAAAACAGCGTTGATTCAATAAAGGATTTGTTCTCAGATATTACAAATGAAATCAGACAAATATCACAAATTAAAGATATCTTGGCCGATCTTGACGGAGCTGTCGCCTCAAGAGTTGAGGAGATTATCGAAGGGCAATTGGACTCAAAAATAGATGCGCAAATCCTACCCGAATTTGAACTTCTGGAGCAAAAAATAGACAAAAAACTTGCCCAAAAACTTGCAAATTTATCCGCAGCTCAAGAGCAGGACAAACAAGAGGTAAAAACCCTCTTCACGGAAGATTCTCAATCTTTAAAAGAACTTATCAATATAATTGAACAAAACATCTTCTCCAAAATCAAATCAGGAGTCGAACAAGTTTTGGACAAAGAATTTGATCTGACTCCTTTATTTGACAAAATAACCGGAGAATTTGCACTTGCAAACGAAAAACTCGAAGACGGCTTGAACAAAATAGACTCAGAACTCTATCAATCAAACGTCAGAATAGAAGACGGTTTCACCAGCATCGCAAATGTTGTATCAAACCTAAACGAAACACTGGATTCAGGATTGAATGATGTAGACAAAGCAATCAAAAATATCAGCTTCGATGAAGTTACATCCGCTGTTGATAAGGGTTTAAATGCCATAGGCAAAAAACTTGATGATACAAATCTATCTCAGGCAATAACCAAAATTGATGATGAATTTTTGGCAATGAACAAAAAACTCGACGTTGATTTCTTCGATTTGAACAAAAGAGTTGTTGACGAGTTTGGTATCATTGAAGAAAAAATGGACTCAAAAACGGATTCTATGCTAAAAAACATCGATGAGTCCAACAAAAATCTCAACAAAGAAATAATTTCTGTTTCATCAAAAATCAACAATGTAAAAGATGATATCAATGATATAATCACAACCGCCAAAACAGAATTTGTACAAAATATCGATACAACAAAAACAACTCTTGAAGGCCAAAATTCTTCCATGTTAAAAACCATAGAAGAAATAAGAGATGAGCTTTTAAAAGATATGTCAGCAACTGTTGAAAAAATCGCCAACAAACTAGATACTCAAACAGCTGCCATTGAAAATATTGGCGCACTAAAAGCAGCAATAGCAAAAATGGCAAAACCTGATAAAAAAGCTGTAAATACCGAACTAAATGATGCCATCAAAAATATTGAGCAAACAAAATCATCAATCGAAAAACTTTCGGAAAAAATAGAAGCCCAAAATACTTCTATCAATGCAATGGGCAAATTCAGAAAAGAAATAAAAGAAGAACTTGATCAAATTGTTGACAATATTGATGATCAAACCGGCATGATGCTCAAAAACATTGAACAATCAAAAGAAGAAATGTCGTTTTTGAAAACAAACGCGGAAGAGCAATTCTCCACAATTATACAAAACATATCCTCAATCGAAAAAAGGGTATCTTCACAAGAAAATCAAATAAAATCCATAGATGACAAACTCGAGCTTATCTTGAGTAAACTGAGCAAAAAAGGTTAATCTTCAGGGTGCACAACAGCAAGCATTTGCGCCTTTAATTTGTTTGTTTTGGCGGATTCTATGCCGTAATTTTTGAGAGTCTGCACAACTTGATTTATGCCTTTGACTCCTTTTTTATCATTGATTTTTTTTACAAGCAATTTGAATGTTTGCTGTGCTTCTTTTTCTTCATAAACCTTACCGTTACCAAAAATAAGCATCTCAATAAGACGTCTTTGAGCAAGACCAGCTTGCTCTACACCACCTGCTGAAATTACGTTAAATTTTGATTGAACAAGTCCTTTTTCGCCTTTATTAAAACACTCAAAAAAGGATTCTTGAACCATTCTTGTGCTATCAGATTTGGCAAGAGTTCGCCAATCAACATTGTACATATAGCTCAAAATGGCATCTTTTTCGTGTTTTTTCAGAGAATTTTTGACAAAAGAAGACAGGATTTTGTCCTTTTTATCCACATCTACTCTCAATAGGCTGTCAGCTTGATATTCAGAAATATAATCTCCCTCTTTTAAAAGTTTATCTCCGATACTAATTGACCCTCTTTGAGTATGGCCATGCCCGACTGTTAAAAGATCCAAAACTTTGTTACCGCTTTTTCTAAGGTTTTTGTCTGCAATTTTATCAGCTTTACCGTAATAAACACGATAATATTTTTGATTTTTTATTTTGCGAGAATGATCATCCCCCGCCTCAAATGTTTTGATTAAATCTTCATACGAGGAGATTTTTTTATCCCGAAAAGTGCTCAGCCACTTTGTTGATAGAGCATCCGCGATTTTGGTGAAAAATGGTTCATCGTATTTTTGAGATAAATCTTTTACTTTGTTCATACTAAAAATATCTTGATATACAAGAATTTGGGGTCTTTGTGAAAATATTGCATCATTTGGCAAAGCTGATGGTTTCACATTATGCAAAAACTCAATTTTGTCAAAAGGCATGTCTTTTGACACCTTCTCAATATGCCTTGAGCATGGCATTACAGTAAGCACAGAAGCCAACGTAATCGCTTTTAGACCTGTTTTCAAATTCATTGCACTCAAAACGTGAACCTTTCTTATGTTTATAACAAAACAAAAGAAAAGAAAAATTGCTTGCTATATAAGCTTATTAATCCAAATAGAAAGTCGTTACAACCTTGTGAGATTCTTCAGCATATGAAGTAGCTTTGTGCAAAGTACCTGATGTATGCGATAAAAAACAAATCAATTGCTGACAATCATCAATAATTTCTCTGTTGCAAATTCTGCTGGCATCAGCCAATGTCATCATAGCGCGATCAGGATGCTCAACTATTGTAGGAATCCCTATCAGCTGATCTTGGACATCTGATGGCTGTTGACCGATTGTTTGAGGAAGAATTACCTTAAGGTTTTGAGGATTAGCTTTCATAGCGCCTCTGATAGCTGCAGCGTTTGTTCCTGATGAACCGCCTGATGTAATAATTGTATTACCTTGAGAAGCAAGAGCGAATGTAAGCGTTTCGATAATTTGCTGATGAGTAATCGGCAAATTACGACTTCCGATTATTGCAACACGTTTTTCAGTTTTTTGAATAGTCGCCAACTCATGCGCCAATTGATCCTGCACATCATCAGAAATCTCACCGCGATCTGACAAATCACCGGTTGGAACCATAATCGTTTGCTCTTTATCTTCTGCCATTATTTACACCTTCCTGCATAATATCTTCTGGTCGACGTTCATCTCTATAATAATAGAGAACCCCTTTTCTTCATCATAGTACATGATAAATAAGTTTGTCTATAATATTTATTTTAAGTATTATATATATTATCATCAAAATTATTTTTTGAAAACTGTACAACCGATTTTCACAAGAAGAAAAACAAAATCTTTATAGAGGAGTTATGGACGATATTTTACAGGGGCTTAATGACCCTCAACTTGAAGCAGTAAAACAACAAACAGGCGCAATGCTTGTTTTGGCAGGAGCAGGCAGCGGCAAAACTCGTGTTTTGACAACGCGTATAGCTCATTTAATCAGGCATGGTGTTAATCCTCGTGAGATTTTGGCGGTAACTTTCACCAATAAAGCTGCAAAAGAAATGAGAGAACGTCTTGAGCGCATGCTCGGATCTGAAATTGTTCGCAATCTTTGGGTCGGCACATTTCACAGTATTTGCGCCAAAATACTCCGTTTTGACATAAAAAACTACTCATCAGAAGAAGGCAGAAACTGGGCGGATAACTTTACAATCTTTGATCAAGACGAATCCATGCAACTAATCAAACAAGCCGTAAAAGCAGAGAATCTTGATGACAAAATCTACGCACCAAAAATGATTAAAAGTGTGATTTCTATGGCAAAGAACAAAATGCAAACAGCCTATGAATACGCCACAAACGCACGTGATTACAGATCAGAAAAAATAGCTTTGGTCTTTGATCGATATGAAAAACTTCTGGCTGAAAATAACGGCATAGATTTTGATGATTTGCTTCTTTTGACAGTCAAACTTTTAGCCACAAGCCCTGATGTACTAAATAAGTACAACAACCGTTTCAGGCATATTTTGGTCGATGAGTTTCAAGACACCAACCAAACGCAATACGAGCTCATCAACCTCATCTACTCCGCAGGACAACCCGAAGAAGAAATCCCAAAAGACAAAAGCCTTTGTGTAGTAGGAGATGTGGATCAATCCATTTACAGCTGGCGCGGTGCGGATTACAAAATAATCCTCAACTTCCAAAAAGCTTACCAAAACTCAAGCCTAATAAAACTTGAACAAAACTACCGCTCAACAGAAACTATCCTTGATGCGGCAAACAAAATCATACTAAACAACACAGAACGACTAAAAAAAGATTTGTTCTCCATAAAAGGAAAAGGCGACAAAATAACAAAATATGAAGCCGCATCAGAATCAGATGAGGCAAATTTCATCGCAAGAAAAATACTCAGCAAAGTCTCCTCAAAACAAAACTACAATGATTTCACCGTATTATACAGAACAAATGCCCAATCCCGTGCAATAGAAGAAGCATTTATGGCAAAAAACATCCCCTACAAAATCATAGGCGGGCTCAAATTCTATGACAGAAAAGAAATCAAAGACACAGTCGCCTACCTCAAGATTCTTTTTAACCCAAGCGATAACTTGAGCCTCAAACGTATTATCAACGTCCCCAAACGCTCAATCGGCAAAACGACAATAGAAAAACTTGAGCAGATTTCTCAAGAAAAAGAAACAGGCATACTTGAAATCATAGAAGAAATAGACAACTATCCCGATTTCAATGTAAGAACAAAAGGTATTTTGACGGACTTTTTGGATTTGTTAAAACGTCTTGGTTCAATGCAAGGCTCTATGAGCTTGAGTGAATTCATCTCATTCCTTCTTGAAAAAACAGGCTACATCAATGAATTAAAAGAAGAAGATTCTGTTGAATCACAAACAAGGCTTGAAAACTTGCAAGAGTTCCTAAACGTCGCGCGTGATTTTGAAGAAGAATACGAAGAAATCGACCTTGGTGAATTCCTCTCACAAATTGCTCTTGTCAGTGATGTTGATGAACTTGATGAAGAAAAAGAATCCGTAACCCTTATGACTCTACACTCAGCCAAGGGTCTTGAGTTTCCGCAAGTGTTTTTGGCAGGACTTGAAGAGGGCATATTCCCCCATTCAAGAGCCCAAAACTCAAACTCTGAAATGGAAGAAGAAAGACGCCTAATGTATGTGGGCATAACAAGAGCCCAGGACAAATTATATATCACCCATGCCAAAAGACGACAAGTTTGGGGCGAAATAAAATATTTCACACCAAGCAGATTTTTGGATGAAATCCCTGCCAAACTGGTAGAAGAATTTTATTCCGGCAGCATAGAAAGAACCGAGAGCACATTCAAAACAGCAGTTGACAGCCTAAAATCAAAAATCAGGCCGGACATCCCTGCCTCCTCAACAACAGCTCTTGGTTTCGGCAAAAACTTTGTAGCCCCTCAATTAAGAAAAAAACAAGAAGAACAACCAAAACCTCAGCCAAAGCAGACTTTTCAAAAACCTCAAGCCACCAAGGCTGAAAAAACAATCAACTCAATTGCAGATGCAAGAGCAGCAATTGAACGAATTAAAAATTCGAAACCTGCTTTTGAAAAAAAAGTTGAACCTGTTTTGAAAGAAAAAACCGTTCTTGAAAAAGAGCCAAAAACAAAAGAAGAATTCCATGTAAATAATAAAGTTTTCCATGACAAATTCGGCAAAGGAACAATCACAGAAATCATTGAGATAAGTTCATCCTCAATGTATGTCATAGAGTTTGAAAACGGTCTGAAGAAAGGTCTTGACGCCAGTTTTGCCAAACTTGCAAAACTATCTGATGACTAACTCTTTATATATACTGCTTAACAAAACTATGCCCGATTAGACTAGCTTTGACGGGTATAATAAGCATTGTTATTAACATTACTCCAAAAAGACCTTTACTGATTTTTTCAAAGCTACTAAAATATAAGGGTAAGATAATTTTTATAAGAGATTATAAATTTATATATGATGGTTCGAGATAAAATGCCCCTGAAAAGGCCGCATATATTGGACTTATCGCCGCAAGGACAGAATCAATATCAACATTCGGGATTCTCGTCGGAAAGGCGACAGGTGAAGAACAACATAAATTCAACCTATAAAATAGGTCTGAATCAGCAAAACCAAAACAGCAGTATAAAAGCATATAAAAAACCCTTGGAAGTAGGTGTATCTACACAAATAACTTTCAGGGGTTTTTCCATGAAAAACCTTTATCAAACTACGCCAAAAAGAGTCAACTCAAACATACTCGAAAAATCCCTGACAACAATAAAAAACCTCAGTCCTTCTCAATATGAAGACTGCATCAAATATATCAGCAACTTCACCGAAAAAGTCCAAAAAGACGGCAAATTCCGCAAAAAAATAGGGCTTTCAGAAGTTCAGGCAAAATCAATGAATATGAAACATCTTTGGGAAATCCCTGAAGAATCTTTCATCAAAAGATTTGCAAAAGCAATAATTGCACCTTTCACCTCTTTGGTAAAATCAACAGTAAAACTTATTTTTGATAACAAATTCGGCGAGAAAAACTTCAAAAAAATCTATAAAGGTCTTCAAGAAGCAAAAGAGCAAGACAAAATAATCAACGAATACAAAAATGCAACAGGCCTTTTCAACTCCGTTGAAAAATGGGAAAACTCTTACAGAAAAAGATTCGGCTTCGATAACATAAAATCGGGAGACAGCTTTATAATGTCTGATGCTGATCTTGAAAAAAGCTTTCAAAGACGCTCCTTTGACTCAATCAGTATCAAAAAAGGAAAATACAGCGCAAAAAACCTCAGCACAGGAAACAGAATAGTTTCAGGTGTTATCGGCTCAGGATTCTATGGCCTTGATGCTTACAACACAACGATGAAACTCTCCGATGATAAAGAAACTTCTATGAAAGAAGGTAAAATAAAAACC
>JAQUTS010000144.1 GCA_028694275.1 Candidatus Gastranaerophilales bacterium | reverse complement strand
CACTTGAAGCGACAAAATTAATCTTCAGATATTTACCGCGTTCATATAAAGAAGGTAAAAACGATCCTATCGCTCGTGAAAAAATGCACTATGCATCAACACTTGCAGGTATGTCTTTCGCTAATGCTTTCTTGGGCATTTGCCACTCTATGGCTCACAAATTGGGTGCAGCATTCAACATTCCTCACGGTTTGGCTAATGCTTACTTGATTAACCAAGTCATCAGATTCAACGCAACAGATTGCCCGACAAAACAATGTGCGTTCGCTCAATATAAATTCCCAAATGCTAAAGCAAAATACGGCCAAGTTGCCGATGAGCTTAACTTGGGAGGCAAGAATGATGATGAAAAAGTTGAATTGTTAATTCAAGCTGTTACAGGTTTGAAAAAAGAACTCAACATTCCATTATCCATCAAAGATGCAGGAGTTTCTGAAGAAGACTTCTATGCAAAACTTGATGAACTTGTAGATCTAGCATTTGACGATCAATGTACAGGTGCTAACCCTCGTTATCCTTTGATGAAAGAACTCAGAGAAATCTACATCAAAGCTTATAACGGAGAGGTGTAATTTATAATAACCTATAAGTAATAATTAGTTTACGAGGCTCCCGTACAGCCATGGGAGCCCTTATTTTTTGCAAAAAATTAACATAATTTATTTTAATAGGCAATTTTTTTTGAGTTTTGTTTTGTTATCAGCATCAGCAATGAAGGTGTGTAATGCAAGTCAATTTTCAAAATCAAAATGTCTATCAGGCACAGCCTGCAAAAAGGCAACAACAAACCAACTTTAAAGGTGGCGTATCTCCTGCTAATATGCAAAAAATAGCAAGAGTCGTAGATATAGTAGGTTGGTCAACTTTTGCAGGGTCAATAGGTATTAGCATAGCCAATTTTATAAAACGCAAGCAAGAACCCGGCTCCCCACCGCAAGCACGGAATCTGCAAAGAGCTCTCGACATAACATGCATAAGCTCAGTTGTCATATCTCTTCTTATGTTGGCAGCAAGCAAAATGAAAAAAAGATAGCCCGATAAAAATCAAGCTATCTTTTTCCACAAAAGATGTTTTTTATTTTTTACAACAATCTTCGACGATTGTTCCTGTAGTCACATCAACTTTCACAGGCTTCAATAAAGTTACATTGAAGCATCCACCGTCTTGAATTTCAACTTTGGCATGCTTGATTATAGCCCTGTAGAATTTTTCCCATTTAGTTTTGAACTCAGGTTTCACTGTGCCCAAAGCATGGAAAGCTGCCGTCTGATTATTGTGAGTTTTGATATTTTTTGTTCTCAAAACAAGTTTGCCGTTTCTGATAAACCATAATGCCTTATCAACATCCATAACTTGTCCCAAAACTTTATCATCTTGGCATAAAAGAAGATATTTTTCTTTTGAGATGTAGTTATTAGGTGTTTTACTCAAAAACAACTGGCCTGTTTGTGTTTTCTGAGAAGAAACACACTCACTCAACTTAAGCGAAATCACTGTTCCAGCAGGAATTGTGACGATATTTCCATCATTGTAAGTAGGTGATAAAACAATACCTTCTCCGTATTTTGGGGCAAGTTTATTATTTGGATAAAGTTTGACCATCTCCATCATATTTTGCAAAAATGCTGAAACTTCTGCTCTTGAAGCTGCCGCATTTGCATCAACAGATTTAGGGTTTGTAGGAGATTTGACCAAAATTCCGAGTTTTTCAGCTTTAGCTGTTTGAACTACAATCCAATCAGGTACATCATTGTAATCAGTATATGATTTTGCCAAAATAGCTCTGGCTTGCTCAGGAGTAAGCTCAGGAAGACAAAGAGCATTCATCACAATTGATATAACCTGCGCTCTTGAAACACAATATTCAGGGCCAAAAGAACCGTCTCCATTACCTTTTACAAGATCAAAGTAAGAAGCTTTTTGAATCATATCATAAGCCCAATGATCTCTTTTTACATCAGAAAAAGAAGTTTCAGCATTAACGGCTGCTTTATCTTGATGAAGAGCTTTAATTGTCATTGTAGCAAATTCCGCTCTTGTGATATTGTTATCGGGCCTGAATGTCCCGTCAGGATATCCGACAACAACGCCTTGTTTTGACAAAACGTTTACATAATTGTAAGCCCAATGATTAGGTGCAACGTCTGTATATTCTTGTGCTTGGGCAACATTACCCAAAAACATTACAGACATAAGGGCGAGCACTGATAATAATTTTTTCATTATTAATAACTCCTTTCCGCTATTCTATTCGTTATTAATTCGATACTTGGATTTTATCTCAAGCCACACTAAGATGCAAACCGTTATTGTTCAAAAGTCTTTATAGTACAATCATTAATATACAGTTTTTATTGTGAGAAAAATCCCAAGATGCACGAAAAATATCTTGAAATCAGCGGAGTAAAAATACTCTTCAAAAAAAGTAAAAGAGCCAAAAAGCTCAATATAAAAATACGCCCAAAAGACGGCGCAGTTGTGACAGTTCCATGGATGTTACCCTATGACAGGGCAAGAGATTTTGTCGAATCACACTTGGATTGGATAAGAGCGAATCTTACAAAAATGGAAAAATACAAAAACAGCCTTACCGTTTTTGATGAAAATACAACCTTCACCACCAAAAATCACAGACTTGTTATAGAAAAAAAACTCATCAAAAAAAATATCACCTCAATAAAAGAAGGTAAAATCATAATCAAATTCCCACTCGATGAAGATATTACCACTCAAAAAAATCAAGAAAAAATAAGAAAATCCATAACAGAAGCCTTTAGAATAGAAGCCAAAGAATATCTCCCTTTGCGAACAGAACTTTTGGCAAAAAGACACGGACTCAAATACAAAGACCTGACCATCAAAAACCTTACCTCAAGATGGGGAAGCTGCTCAGGAAGAAACAACATCAACCTCAATCTTCATCTGATTCGGCTGCCTTATGAGCTCATTGACTATGTGATTTTGCATGAACTTGCACATACCAAAGAAAAAAATCACAGCAAAAAGTTTTGGGATTTTTTATGCAAAATGATGCCTGATGCTATTGAGCTCAACAAAAAACTTAAATTCTACAAAATTGAAATTTTCTAAACCAAATGAAAGGCTTCTCTGACACCGTCAATAAATAACTGACAAGCAAGAGCCGTCAACAAAATACCAAAGATACGAGTCACCACATTGATTCCTGATCTTCCGAGGTATTTGCTTATTTGATTAGCAAAAGACAATCCCAGCCAACAAATCAACATATTCAAAATCAATGCGATGATAATTATCATCTGTTTTTCCCAAATTCCTTCTGCTTGTTTCATAAACAAGATCAACAATGTAATTGCAGCCGGACCTGATAAAAGAGGTATAGATATCGGAAAAACAGAAATATCTTCACGCTTTGCGGTTTCTTGTTTTTCTTCTTCATTTTCATTTCGGATAGGTGAATTGGTGTTGGCCAAAACCATATCTATTGCCAAAAGCAACAACAAAATCCCGCCCGCTATACGAAACGCAGGAAGGCTTATCCCAAAAATATTCATAACAAAAGAACCTGTTATGGCAAAGAAAAACAGTATAAAAAACGCTATCAAAGAGCCTTTTTTAGCCATTTTACGCTTATAAGCCTCTGTAGCATTGGCAGTCAACGAAATAAAAATAGGTATAACACCTACAGAATCTATTGTAAAAAATAAAGCTGAAAATACAGCCAAAAAATAATTTAACATATCATTCATAATATAACCTAACCTAATCTAGCACCGCCGTTAAGGGGAACGGCTAACTTTTCAAAAACGCAATCTTAACTTAAATCGTGATATTATAATTTTATCGTATATTAACAAATTTAAAAGTCAATGAAAAAATTACTTCTATTACTAACTTTTATATGCCTTACAGCAAATGCTAACGCGCAAGAACTCCGATCTGATTTTGCCGATAACAAATCAGTTATTTATGTTATAAACATCCGTTCTTTTAATTCACAAGATATGAATAAAAACGGCGTAATAGAATTAGAAAAAGGCGAAACACCCGGCACATTTTTAAACGCAATAGACAGACTTGATGAGCTAAAATCACTCGGAATAAACACTCTGCACATTCTTCCCGTTACAAAAGTCGGCAAAAAACACGCTATAGGTACAGCAGGGTCATTATATGCAATGGCATCATTTACCGAGTTTGACAGACTCTTAGATGATAGGACAAATGACTTATCAATAGAGCAAGAGGCTGAATTTTTTATAAGAGAAGCCCACAAAAGAGGTATAAAAGTCATCTTTGATATGCCTGCTTGCGGAGCATATGA
>JAQUTS010000011.1 GCA_028694275.1 Candidatus Gastranaerophilales bacterium | reverse complement strand
GTTTTGTATAAATTTGCGATGACTTTGATCGACTGATCAAAGGTTTTTTTGCCTCTGAATTTTTCAACTAGCATACCGGTGGAGGAATCATAACTTTGTTAGAGAATGGCTATATTCAGATTTACACAGGAGACGGAAAAGGGAAAACAACAGCTTCTTTGGGCTTGGCACTTAGAGCGTTGGGACATGGATGGAAGGTTTTGGTAATACAGTTCACAAAAGGTGAACAAGGGGAAAACTATTACGGAGAGATGGTATCAGCGTCTAAATTCGCAAACAATTTAGAAGTTGCCCAATTTGGTATGGACAGAGTTGTATATTCGCACAATGTTTGTATCGAGGATTTTAAAGAAGCAAAAAGAGGATGGCAGTTTGCAAAAGAAGCCATAAGAAGCGGAAAATATCAGCTTATCATTCTTGATGAACTCAATATTTGTACCGATTTGGGAATGATTAAGGTAAGTGAGATTAAAGAAGAACTATTAAACAAACCAAGAAATTTGGAGATTGTACTGACAGGTAGAAGAGCACACCCTGAGTTGGTTGCTCTTGCTCACCTTGTGACAGAAATGAAACCTATTAAACATTATTTTGATATGGGAGTTATGGCTCGTCAAGGGATTGAGTACTAAATTTAAATCTGAGGAGTTCTATTTTAGGGGATAAAAGGGGCCTGTTTTTTCAGACCCCTTTTTTGTATATGTAGAGCATTTTCGCAGAGCAAAAATGTTTGTGATATTATTGCCGTGTAATAAAAATTCCAAAAGAGGATCCAGGCTTCATGAAAATGTCACAACTGTTCGTACAGACTCTAAGAGAAGACCCCTCAGATGCAGAAGTTGTAAGCCACAAACTTCTTGTCAGAGCGGGTTATATCCGCAAACTTACAAGCGGTGTTTACAATTATCTTCCGCTTATGCAAAGAGTTTTGCGCAAAATTGAGAACATTGTAAGAGAAGAAATGGATGCTAAAGGAGCTCAAGAACTCTTGATGCCTTTTGTTCAACCTGAAGAACTTTGGCAAGAATCAGGCAGATGGGATGTTTACGGCAAAGAGCTTATGCGCTTAAAAGACCGTCATGACAGAGGTATGTGCCTTGGGCCTACTCATGAAGAAGTTATCACATTCATTGCAAGAGAAGGCATACGCTCATATAAACAATTACCTGTTAATCTATACCAAATTCAATCCAAATTCCGTGATGAAATTCGTCCTCGTTTCGGGCTTCTTCGTGGTCGTGAATTTATCATGAAAGATGCATATAGCTTCGACTTTGATCAAAAAGGCATGGAAGTTGCATATGAAAAAATGGCAGATGCTTATACAAAGATTTTTCTTCGTTGCGGGCTTGAAACGCGTGCTGTTCAATCAGATTCAGGCGCAATTGGCGGCAGCGTAAGTCATGAATATATGGTTTTGACAAATACAGATGCGGGCGAGAATGATGTGCTTTATTGCGATAAATGCTCATACGCCGCAAACACAAATCACGCAACATCAAAAATGCTCAAAGCAGTTGTAGATGGCGGATTTGCCAAAGCTGAAAAAGTCCATACCCCTAATGTCAAATCAATTGATGATTTGGCGGCATTTTTAAAAGTTGAACCGAGTGTTATTTGCAAAAGTCTTGTCTATATAGCTGATTCAAAGCCTGTTTTGGCTTTGATTCGAGGGGATAAGGCAGTTGAAGAAGTCAAACTTATGAACGCAGTCGGTGCGAATGAAATCAGAATTGCAACTGAGGGCGAAATCAAAGAACTTATGGCGCAAAGCGGTTTTGATGCTGTACCTGGATTTATCGGCCCTGAGGGGCTTAAAGGCATTACCGTTGTTGCTGATAATAGCGTTGGTGAATTGAAAAATTTTATAATCGGCATAAATGAAACAGATTATCATTTGGTCGGGGCAAACTTTGGCGTAGATGTTACAGGCCCATGCGAATTGCATGATATTCGTCTTGCTCAAAAGGGCGAAGGCTGTCCTGATTGTGATGGGCATCTTCTTATTACAAAAGGTATTGAAGTCGGGAATATATTCCAGCTTGGAACCAAATATTCAGCTGCCATGGGGGCAACTTTTACTGCTGAGAACGGAGAAGAAAAACCTTTCATTATGGGATGTTACGGCATTGGCATTACAAGAACTGCTGCTGCTGCAATTGAGCGTTATCACGATGATTGGGGTATTATTTGGCCTATTGCCATTGCTCCTTATCATGTGGTTGTAACGCCTGTGAATGTTAAAGATGAACAACAAATCGAAACAGCGCAAAAAATTTACGAAGAGCTTAAAATACAAGGCGTTGAAGTAGTTTTGGATGATAGAGATGAGCGTGCGGGTGTCAAATTTAAAGATGCAGATTTGATAGGTTTTCCATATCGTATTACTGTCGGCAAAACAATAACTGAGGGGCTGGTTGAATTCAAAGCGCGCAACAGCTCTGATATTCAAAAAATATCAGCCGATGACGCTGTTTCTAAAATTGTTGAGATTGTAAAAAATATTAAATAAAATAGCCCGATTGTCTTACAAAAAATAACTTACAGGGTGTAGTTTTGTGTCTTGCAAAATGCTAAATTACCCTCAGGGATATTTTTTGGAGTGGTTATGATCGAGAATTTGAATAAAACAGCAATAGTTTTTTCTTTGATTTTTGCTTTGGGCATTTCAGGTCTGTCGTATGGGGCTCCTTTTTATGCTCAGGAAGAAAAAGCCACCATTCAGGTTTATGAAAAGGTAAATCCTTCCATTGTTGCTGTTGACGGTGAGATGCTTCTTGATAATGTTTCGAGCGGATCAGGGATTATTATTGATCCTACGGGTATTATTTTGACTAGCTCTCATGTTATTGATGATACGCGCAAAATAACCGTGACTTTTTCAAATAATGAAAAAACAACCGCAAAAGTTTTGGCTATAATGGGTGATCTTAATGACCTTGCTATTTTGAAAGTCAATGTAAATAGGCCTCTTAAGGCGATAAAACTTGGGGATTCTACCCATGTGAAAGTTGGGCAAAGGGTTTTGGCTGTTGGGAATCCGTTTGGTTTTAACGGAACTTTGACAACGGGTATCATAAGCAGAATTGACTATGACCGCAACAGAATACAAACAGATGCCGCCATAAATCCGGGCTCATCAGGCGGTCCGCTTATTAACATGGATGGTGAGGTGATTGGGATAAATCAGTCGATATATAATCCTGATAATAATCAATCCAACATCGGTATAGGGTTTGCTGTGCCTGTTAATACTGCGAAACGCATGGTGAATGATTTTAAAAATGACAGAAAATTCGCCGTTAATATAAGAGAAAACTTTAATTAAAGAGTATATGAAAAAAGCCCCGTGTAGGGGCTTTTCATCAATATGATATGAACGAAAAATTTTTCGTAATGGATTTTGAAGCCAGGTTACAAAATCTGCTGTGTTCTTGAGAATAAATTGTCTTGCTTAATTAGATTAAGCTAAAGACACACTGCCTCCGCCACAGCTTCCGCCGCCTCCTGAGAAGCCGCCGAATAGGACTTCGCCACCCGCTCCATTGCCATTACTGTCAAGACTCAAGTTGTCACCGAAAATACAAGCCACAGTTCCTGAGCCTTCGCCCGATTTATTAACCGGACCAGAGAACAATCCACCGAATCCGAAATTAGAAAAGATACTTCCAAGTCCGAAATTGCTTGCAATTTCTTGGCCGCCGTCATTTCCGCCAGCTATGTTGCCAGAGTTAGCGATACTATCAAAAGATGAAATTCCTAAAGCCATAAAACTGCAATCTCCTCGATAAGTTTGTCCTCTTGTATATATATAAAAAATTTTTAACTCTTAGGATTTCACAAAAGGCCTGTTTTGTAACATGTTTTAACATGTTATATTTTTTCGGTAGACTTTATGCACAAGATATATAAGGGCTTAGAGGGGTTTTTATAGGGCGTTAACAAATGTAACACAAGGGGTTTTTAAGACAAGTTAATATTTATACAAAAAAATCGAAAAGTTGTTAGAATATTTAGTAACCAGCTTTTAATTATTTTGGACAAACATCTTTACTAATGTTAGTATTTGAAATAGTATAAAATAAGCTAAAAAAATGTACATTAATAGATTAATTAGATAGAAAAGGGGTCAAAGAAGTGGAAAAGAACTTTGGACCATTGAACTTCAATGAAGAACCAGCATCATCAAAATCATTATTTGATACTCCACAAAGGGTTACAAGTCATGCCAGTATTAAAGTCGTAGGGGTCGGCGGCGGCGGCGGAAACGCAGTTAACCGTATGATTAAAGCAGGATTACAAGGCGTAGATTTTTGGGCAATGAACACAGACGCTCAAGTACTTGAAATGTCTGCAGCTCCAAATCGCGTTCAGTTAGGATCAAAATTGACCAATGGCTTAGGTGCCGGTGGAGACCCTTCAAAAGGCGGAAAAGCTGCTGAAGAAAGCCGCGAAGATATTATGTTGGCACTTGACGGTGCTGATATGGTTTTCATCACAGCGGGCATGGGCGGCGGAACAGGTACCGGTGCGGCTCCTGTTGTTGCTCAAATTGCAAAAGAACTCGGAGCTTTGACTGTAGGCGTTGTTACAAAGCCATTTAGCTTTGAAGGTCGTCGCAGAATGAATCAAGCTCTTGAAGGTCTTGAAAAATTAAAAGAAAATGTTGATACTTTGATCGTTATTCCAAACGACAAACTTATCGAAGTTGTAGAGCGCAGAACTACTATCAGAGAAGCATTCTACGTAGTCGATGAAGTATTGTTGAGAGGTGTTCAAGGTATTTCTGATATTATTACGGTTCCAGGACTCATCAACGTTGACTTCGCCGATGTTAAGGCTGTTATGTCAATGTCAGGTTCGGCTCTTATGGGTATCGGACGCGGATCAGGCGAAGGAAGAGCTATTGAAGCTGCTAAGTTGGCGGTTAATTCACCTCTTCTTGAAACTTCAATTAACGGCGCAAGCGGCGTGATATTGAATGTTACAGGCGGTCCTGATATGACATTGCATGAAGTTTATGAAGCGGCTGAAATTATTCACGGTGCAATCTTAGACGATGCTATCGTGACATTCGGTGCCGTGATTGATGATCGAATCCAAGGAGAAATCCAAATTACTGTTATTGCAACAGGGTTTGATTTGCAAGAATCAAAAGGCTTTGGCGAGAAAAAAGACTTGTCAAAAGTTGATTTGAATGATTTCTTTGCAGTTAAGAAAAATCCTGATGAAGCGGGTTCATCTCCTTCATTGCCACCTGCAAGCAATACAGGCGGATTGGATATTCCTGACTTTTTGCAAAAATAGTAATTAATTTACGGATGTAAAATAAAAAAGCCAAGCGATGAGCTTGGTTTTTTTATGGCAATTTTTTTGCGTGGGGTGTTTTTATATATTAGTAAGGGTTATAAGGCTATATTTTTAAATGAACATTACTAATTTCACCAGGAAATTTGTTCCTCTACTTTCTGACATCAAAGCAGAGAATATTAAAGCTATACAAAATATTCCTGAAAACCGCTTGGCGCAAATGATTCAAAGCGGAGATAAAAGCGTTGTACAAGTTGGTATGAACCAATCTGCTGCAACGAGAATTCTTCCAAATGGGATTAATACTTTGTATACAGACGGATTGGCAGGCTGTAATGCTACTTTGCTTGTTTCCAAAGGACTTGACGGAAATCCTATAGCTCTTATGTCACACTACACACCTCTTGAAAAATCAAGGCAGTTGAATGTTACAGCTTTTGAGAAGCAACTTAATGCTTATAGTTATTATATGGATCCAAAAACTAAACCAAAAGTATTTTTTAATGTACGAGGCGAAGAAACTCAAGGCGTTCTTAAAGAAGTTCCAAATCCTATAATGGAGCAGCTTAATGGTGTTTTGAAAAAGTTTTTCCCGCAAGGAATTGATCAAAAGGTGATACCATATTCTACAAAAAATATCTCACCTTTTGATTCACATGCTATGATTGCGCAATTTGATAAAAATAAAATGAAGCTTACAACCGTCGGAGAAAAAGAGCATTTTATTGATTTAAATGCTTAATAACAAAATATGCGTTTGGCATGCCTGCTTTGAAATGATATACTTAAAACTTAGGGAATGAGATAAAGGGAATAGCATGCTTCAAGAAGCTACAAAGTTGTTAAATACAGCTTTTCACAGCAGTTTTATAAAAAAACTCAGCCAATATTTGCATGATTGCGTCCGAGAAGAAGTTAAAAGTGCTACTTTTCGCAATTTGAAGCAAGATAAAGACAACAAGTGGTATTTTGTGCCTAAAGAAGAAACTCTTTTGGTAGAAGAAGGTAATCTGCTTGAGCTTGATGGGGCAAATAGTCTTGTAACAGAGCTTATGATGGGGGCTGCGACTTCTCAAAAAGAAAGTTATCTTCTTTACGGTTATTTGTTTCTTGCGGGCAAAAACCAAGCTTCTAAAAGATCAGAAGAATTTTTGACCCCGCTTTTATACGCACCATGCCAGCTTGTTCGCGACAAGCTCAATATCAATTGTTCTTTATCGGAAGAGTTTTTGACACTTAATACAGGTGCATTATCAGCTTTGATTCAGACAGATGATGAAGATGAGGCGGATCAATTATTCGATGAGTTGATTGATGTTGTGCCCGATTTTCCGCTTACGCAAGAAAAAATTCAAATATTTTTGACAACTCTAAAATCAATTTTTCCTCAAATTAACGTCAAAAATGCTATGAATAATCCATTCAATGCAGAGGGAATTGAAAGTGTTGAGACAGAAAACGGAATCCAAATAAAACCTGTATCTGCAATAGTTTTGACCAAAAGGCCATCTATAACTGCAGGGGTTTTGCATGAATTGACACAGATTGCAGAAAAATCATCAGGAGTTATAAGGGAAACAGCCCTTGAGATTATTAATGAAGAATATATCAGATCATCAAGAAAGGAATTTAAACAAGAAGAAGTTGATGTAAAAAAGAAACCATCGGCATTTTTTCCTGTTGTTCCACTTGAGATTTCACAAAGCCAAGAAAGTGTGATTGAAGCTATTGAAAAAAACCCGTTGATTGCTGTTTATGGGCCACCGGGGACAGGAAAATCCCAAACAATTGTCAATATCGTTTCTCATCTTATTGCAAATGGCAAGACTGTTCTTGTGGCATCAAGAATGGATAAAGCGGTTGATGTTGTGGCAGATAGGCTAAATGAGCTCGGGGCCCCTTATATGGCTCTTCGCGCAGGTCGTCAAAACTATCAAAAGCAGCTTTATTTTCAATTGCAGGATTTGCTCTCAAACAAGGTAGATATTGATACGGGATTTGAGGATTCGATACTTGTTTCTGTTGAAGATATGAAAAATCTCATTACCACAATAAGAGATTTGGAAGATAAGTGCGAAAGAATTATCGAACTTGAAAAAAACTGGTCGAAATATTTGACAGAGCAGTCTGATCAGGCTAAAAATGTTCGAGAACGTATACTTGAACCCAAGTTGAATAACGAAGAAATCGAGATTGCATTTGATGTAATTGAAAAAATCGAAGAATATCTTGAACATAGAGGTATTTTTAATGCGATTTTAAAGAGCATGGCATTTACAAGTTTGAAACGTATACTTGATCTTAAGAATGTTTCTTTGGATTATATGGTTTTGCAAGATGTTAAAGAAGAATTATCTTTACTTGAGATTACAAATACTCTTCGTCAAACTGAAGTTGAGATAAATAAAATCGGTAATATTCATCAATTGCTTGAAAATGTTCGTCTTTTGAAACGTAAGCAAAGATCGCTCGCTATTGATATTATGAAAAATCAAAGACGAAATTCGCTAAAGCGTGTTATCGGCGATCAAGTCAAACGTCAAAGACTGATTGTTCACTCAAAAGCTCTTATTGAGCGCAAAAAAAATCTTCAGAACAGACTCTTGGAAGAAGAAGATTTCAGACCGCTTTTAGAGACATTCCCTTGTTGGTCGGCTACAACTTATGCGATATCTGAGTCTTTGCCATTAAAGCCCGGCATGTTTGATGTGGCTATTATTGATGAGGCATCTCAATGTGATATTGCAAGCTGTTTCCCTGTATTATTCAGGGCGAAAAAAGCTATTATCGTAGGTGATGACAAGCAATTGTCTCATTTGTCATTTTTGGAAAAAAGCAAAGAACAGTCATTTCTTTCTCAACACGGTATTCCTGATAGGTATCAGTTGATGTGGCGTTTTAGAACCAATTCTATGTTTGATTTGGCAAATTATTACTCCCCGAATCCTGTTTTGCTGGATGAGCATTTTAGGAGTTTGCCTCCGATTATTAATTTCAGTAATGAAGAATTTTACGGCGGGCGTATCAGAATTATGAATCGCAACACCGATGTCAAAGGTTCATTGGAGCTTCATGTAATAAAAGATGCCAAGGTTGATCTTGATACAACTCGCAATATGGCAGAAACAGAAGCCGTATTGAAACGATTGGAAGAAATAATTATCAGCGAAAAAGAATCAAAAAAGCCCTCAAGCATCGGGATTATTTCACCATTTCGCGGGCAGGTGGAGCAAATCAAAAAAGCTGTTGCACAGGTAATAAGTGATAGAGATGTTGAGCGTCATAGTCTTGAAATCGGTACAGCGCACACATTCCAAGGGGATGAAAAAGATATTATTATGTTGTCTTTTACTTTGGCGGAGAATAGTCATTTTCAGAGTTTGACATTTTTGCAAAAGCCAAATCTTTTCAATGTTGCCATAACTCGTGCTAAAAAGAAAAACATCATTTTTGTTTCAAAAGACCCAAAAGATCTTCCTCAAGGGCTTTTGAGAAGATATATGGATTACATCAAAGAACAGCTTCGCAGAGAAAAAAATGTCATTCCGTACGGTGAGCAAAATGTAGAAGAAAATATCTATAATAACGAATTTGAAAAAGAAGTAGCCAAAACATGCAAAAAAGCAGGTTATGGCGTTACATCAGCTTTTGATACGGCAGGGTATAAAATAGATCTTGTTCTTTTTGATGGGGATAAACGCCTTGGCATAGAATGTGACGGTGTTGAAGATGCAAACTCAAGACCTCAAAAACAGGTCAGAAAGCAGTTTATACTGGAGCGTTGCGGATGGCGGATATTAAGAATTTCGGCAAGAGAATGGCACTATAGCCCAAAAGTTTGCCTGGATAAAATTAAACAGCAATTTGATACTATGTAAGAAGGTATTTTATGGCAAGAAAAGTGAAAATCCTCGGGATTCAAATGCAATCTGTTTTTGATGATAAAGTTGCCAATTATCAAAAAGTGTCAAAAGCTTTGTCTGAAAATGCAGATTTTGAACCTGATTTGGTGCTTTTGCCTGAGACTTTTAACTCAGGTTACAATGCGCGAAATTTTGAACAAAACGCAGAACCTATTCCAAATGACACAACATCAATGTTTTTATCAGGCATGGCTGCCAAATACAGTACCAATATAGCGGGCACCATAATAGAAAAATGCCATGACGCTACACTCAAAAATACTCTGGTTGTTTTTGACAGAGAGGGCGCATTGTGTGCCAAGTATAATAAAGTGCATGTTTTTTCTCATCAAGGCAGCGATGAAGGCAAATATATAACAGCGGGGGATCAAATTGTCACTGTCGATTTAGATTTTGGAAAAGTAGGGCTCAGTGTTTGTTATGATTTGAGGTTTCCTGAGCTTTTTAGGTCTCTTGCATTATCAGGGGCTGAGATTGTTCTTTGTCCTGCTGCATGGCCTGATGTGAGGGTTGATCATTGGCTTACGCTTTTGAAGGCAAGGGCAATTGAAAATCAGTTTTTTACCTTTGGAGTCAATCAAGTGGGCAAAGTCACATTCTCGCGCACAGATGGTGGGAATTCTGTTCTTTTTGACCCTTGGGGTGAGCTTGTTGCTTCTTGTGATTCGACACAAGGGGTATTGAGAGCGCAGATTGATTTGGATAAAATAAATGAAGTAAGGACAAAACTCCCTGTTTTGCAAGACAGAAGAGAAGATGTATATGAGATTTAGGTTTTTAATTTCTTTTTTGGTGGTTTTTTTGCTTGTGCAAGGCGCATTTGCGCAGGATTTGCAGTCCAAAATTGATTTTTTGATTAATGATAATCCTCTCTCTAAAAGTGCGGTTGTTTCTGTCAAAGTTGTTGATGTCAAAACACAAAACACCTACGCCCAAAAAGATTCTTCTTTGCTTTTGCATCCTGCCTCAACGATGAAAGTAGCAACTTCTGCCGTTGTTTTATCAACTCTTGGGAGTGATTATCGTCTCAAGACATCTTTATATGCCAAAGATGATACTCTTTATCTTAAGCTTATCGGAGATCCTTCACTTAAGAGTTCTGATTTACAAAGGCTTTTTAAGGGTGTAAATTTGGCGCAATATCATACTTTGGTGGTTGATAATACGGCAATAGATAATGAGTTTTATGATAAAGGCTGGATGTGGAATAACCTTACATCAGATGATAATCCGCCATATGGAATTTATAATCTTAATCATAATTTGATTCCTGTGAAAATTATCCCCGATAAAAAATCAGGAACAGTACAGATTCTATCAGAGTATCCGTTTTGCTTTGTGAATGAGTTGATTTTGGGCTCCACAAACTGCATAAACGCGGATAAAGCTCCTTGGCGAAATTTCAAAAACCCTGAAGCGATTTATTTTTCAGGCTCTGTTATCGCTCCTTGTATAGTGAATGTGGCCGTTCAAAATCCTGAGGATTATTTTTTGTACCATTTGCATAAGGCAATGCCCGGCTTTTGTGGGCAGATTTGTTATGGCAATATATCAAACGGTGCAGTTATGATAGCAGAACACCAAACTCCTTTGATGGGGCTTTTGTCTGAGCAAAACAAAAAAAGCAACAATCTCTACGCCCAAACTTTGTTCAAAATTGCAGCGCACGAAGCATATCAAACAACGGGTACTTTTGATAATGCAATGAAGCTTTTCAATGGTTTCTACGCGAATCCCGGCATGGTGGTGTGTGATGCATCGGGTTTGTCTCATTATAATTTGCTCAATTGTGATTTTTTGTGTAATGTTTTGCTCAAAATGATGCCCGATAAGTGTTTTCGTTCGACTTTGGCCGAATCAGGTAAATACGGGACTCTTAATAATAGACTGAAAGATGTGAATCTTCAGGGGAAAACAGGTACTATCGCAGGAGTTTCAGGACTTTGTGGGTATATTAGGGCCAAATCGGGAAATGAGTACATTTTTGCCATTCTTATCCAAAACTACAAAGGGAAAGTAAAATCTGCCAAAGAACTTGAAGATAGTATCATAAGAGCCGTGAATGAGTTTTAAAATTCTGCGTAATAATCCCATCCCTGGTAGATAAATGCAAAAATTTCTTCCAGGTATTTTTTGAGTGATTTTTCATCCAAGTCTTGTGCTACGAGTTTTTTTACAGAGGTGAAGAAAAATCCGCAAAGATTTTCGACAAAAAATTCACTTGGGAGATTTTTCATCAAATCTTTGTGTTCTTTGGCTTTTAGTTTGAGGCTTTGGTATTCAAGCTTGGCATAATTTTGTGCCCACTCGTCTAAAAAAGTATCGAGCTTTGATCCTTTTACCTTGTGCCCCAAGATATATAGGGCTGTTTTATGCTTTAGGATGAAGCTCATAATTGTTCTTGCATGGGTTCTTGATTTGTCGAAATTTAAATACAAGAGCTTTTTTTTGTTTTTGAGAGTTTTTTGTATTTTTGTTGATGCTTTGTCAAAATCCGCCAGCAAATCCTCCAAAACTCCCTCCAGTAGGGCTTCTTTGCTTGGGAAATAGTTATAAATATTACTGAGAGAAATATCTGTACTTTTGGCTATATCTCTTAGATTAAAAGATAAATAATCCCCATCAAGCAAGGCCTGCCTTGTGTTTTCGATGATTTTTTCTTTTATATTTTCTTTTAAAATCTGTGCCATAAATCCTCTTCTCAAAACCGATTATAAACGAACACTGTTCAGTATTGCAAGTTTGTGTAACAAGTGGCCAAAATATGTTATTATAGTTGAAGTTTCTGCCTCGTTTAGGAGTTGATTTTATGAAAAATGACGGTCTTGTCAAAGAGCTTTTTTATTTTAGGCCTGAGGATTACAATTTGTCCTCTGCAGAAGTCACAAGCGTACATGTTTTGGGTGAGTTTAATGCTTGGGGCGAAGATGAGGAAAAACTCGAAAATTTTGGCCTTTTTTGTGACAAAACAGGCCGCTGGGCGGGTGTTTTTGAGGTGAAAGAAGGCAGAGAACCCTATAAGTTTTTGGTAAATCATTCTATATATTGCCCTGACACAGGTGAAATTTATTATTCGACCGTAAAGACCTGCAAGTGGGCCAGAAAAGCCATTTGGTACCAGATTTTGCCCGATCGTTTTAACAAGAGCAAAGAAAAAGAAAACACTCTCTCTTGGGATGCCAGACCAGATTATTTTAATAACTTTGGCGGCGATCTCAAAGGAATTGAACAAAAAATAGAATATTTTAAGTCTTTATATGGTGATTTGGAACGTTTTGCTCTGTATTTGAACCCGATAACGCTCTCAACTGCTTCAAATCATAAATATTGGCCAGAGGATTTTGGCAAAATTGATCCGCAATTTGGCACAGAAGCTGATCTTAAAAGTCTTATCAAAACAATCCATAAGCATGGCGGAAAAATCATTTTGGATTTGGTTTATAACCATTCAGGGATAAATCATCCGGCTTTTATGGATATTTTGAAAAAAGGTGAGGATTCTGAATATTTTGACTGGTATAGAGGAGTTTCTCTTATCGGAGATGAAAAAATTGAAATCCCTGTTTTGCAGATTTCGCCAAATGGAATTTGTGAGAACATTACAGTTGAAAATGACCCCAGAAAAGACATCTTTAATCCCAAAAAGCCTTGCTATTTATCAGTTTGGGATGGCAAGTATAAGTTCCCTGTGACGCATCCTTTGCGTTTTAAAAATTCAACCCTTGATGAAATTATCAATAATCAGCCTTATTATCGCCTTGTCAATTTCAATAAGCGTCCAAATTATACTTGCTGGTTTGAATTTTTTGAGATTCCCGAGCTCAATACAGAAAACCCAAAACTTAAAGAACATCTTTTTGAATGCGCTAAAAAATGGGTAAGAATAGGTGTTGATGGATTTAGGCTCGATGTGCCTGATATGCTTAATGATGCACATCGTTTTTGGGCTGATTTTAGAAAAATGATCAATAAAGAACTCAAATTTTTCGGGAAAAAACCGCATGATTTTTACATTCTTGGCGAAATTTGGACTAATGATGAAATCACAAACAGTTTTCTCAATTCTAACCCCGATGCTCATCCGAAACGCTTTGATGCGATTATGAACTATCCGATAAGAGAAGTCGTTGTCAATTTTCTATCAGGCGAAATCCTTGAACCAAGAAGCGACAGAGTCCAATCAGAAGATGAGATAACGGTATCTGAACTTGATGAAATTTTGCACAAAAATTTTGAAAATATTTCTTTTAATACGGACAAAGTCCAGTTTAATTGCTTTGCATCCCATGATACTCGTCGTTTGAGGAGTGTTTTTGCTGATATGAAACAGCTAAAAACAGCTATTACGATGCAGTTCACACTAATCGGTGCGCCAAGTGTCTATTACGGTGATGAAATCGGCCTTAATGGTGGTGTTGACCCTGATAACAGGGGTACAATGAGTTGGGATATAGTTAATAATCTTGATTCTTACCCTCAATCAAAGGAGATTTTTGAACATTATAAAATGCTCATAAACATGAGAAAAGAGCGTAAATCACTCAGTCAGGGGCTTATGCTTACTTTGCTTGTGGATGATGATAGAGAAATATATGCCTATTCTCGTTTTTCTGATAATGGCGATTGTGTCATTGTTGTTGTGGCCAAAAATGACTTATGTGATGATGTTGTCATTGATCTTGCTGATACTCCTTTTGAATATACCAAAAAATGGAGAAGTGCTTTTGATGATTCAGAATTAATAAATTCTAACGGCAAACTCGTCATTACGCCCGATAAAATGCCCGATAATAATTTGATTTTGCTTAATTAATTTCTAAAACTTTTCTGACGTAAAAGTTTTCATCTGATAAGATTTTATTTTTTATTTCGGCATCTTGCAAGTTGAGCTTTTTGCTTAAAAAGGCCGCTCTTTCTCTTATAGTGTAGTCTTTGTAATCAAGACATTCTTTGATTATAGTTTGCAATTCAAGATTCTTTTCAAAATTTTCATCAATAAGATGTTCAATTGCATAAAAACTCCAATAAAGATTGAAAAGGTCTTTACTCGCTTTGTGGGTTTTTGTACGGATGGATTTTGTCGTTTCGCACAGGTTTTGGATTTTTATCAAGAGTTGTTCTACTAGATAGTTTTTATTTTTACTTTTGGGCAAAAGAGAGCAAATATTGCGGCAAACTTGCGGGTTTACATCGCATATGGTGCGCAGTATTATATCCGGTTTGGAATCTAAAAAACTCATTAAATTATCATCTTCTGAAATAAAATCAGTTATTTTAAATGAGGCCAATTCTCTTATTTTGGTATCTTGATCAACTACATTTGCGATAAAAAACTCAATGTCTGATGGCTTTTCAAGCACACTTATGAATGTCATCGCAAAGTGTTTTTGCTCAAAATCACCTTCTTTTAATAATTCCAAAAATGTATTATAAGAAGGATAATTATTTGAATACAAGTTTTCAACCAAGTTTTTATCGTATAATTTTTTCATAATATGAATATATCACAATAGGGGATTAAAAAATCTCAATCTATTCTAAAATATAATAAAATAACTTAAGCGAGGTGTTGGAATTGTTTGATATATTGGCATTTTTAAAAGATATTTTTAACCCTAAGGATGATTCTCTTGTTGGTTTGCATCAGCTTCATGATGTAAAACAAGAAAAGATCCCGGTAAAGGTGCAAAAAATAAAAAAAGAGATAAAACTCTCTGATTTGATGAAAAAAACCGTAGTAGAAGAAGCTTAGATTTTTTACTTCGCGCCCCTTTGCTTCGCAAAGCTGTGCTCCGTCAAACTTTTCACGGGGACGAGTTTCGGGCCTTGCCCTCACTCTTGTCAGATTTCGCTGTCTTGAAATACTGACAGCTCAAAGTTTTTTACTTCGCTACACTTTGCTTCGCAAAGCTGTGCTCCGTCAAACTTTTCACAGGGACGAGTTTCGGGCTTTGCCCTCACTCTTGTCAGATTTCGCTGTCTTGAAATACTGACAGCTCAAAGTTTTTTACTTCGCTATACTTTGCTTCGCAAAGCTGTGCTCCGTCAAACTTTTTACAGGGACGAGTTTCGGGCTTTGCCCTCACTCTTGTCAGATTTCGCTGTCTTGAAATACTGACAGCTCAAAGTTTTTTACTTCGCTACACTTTGCTTCGCAAAGCTGTGCTCCGTCAAACTTTTCACAGGGACGAGTTTCGGGCTTTGCCCTCACTCTTGTCAGATTTCGCAAAAAAAAGCTCCCGTCAAGGAGCGTTGTGTGTGTTTAAATGTGTTGGTCTTATTGTTTAAATCTTTTCTCTTATGCAAAAGTTTTAAATGAAGCCTCTGCTCCCTTTTGAATAAGTTGTTTGACAGCTTCAACTTCAGACTCGACAGCTTTATGCTCTGTATCAAGCTTCGATGACTCAAGAGTGAGTCTTTTGTCGATGTTATGAATTTTTTCCGTTGCTGCTTCGTATTTTGCCTCTGCGTCCGCATCATCTGCAGTGAACAGACTGTCGCTAACGTTCACATCTGTACGCCAATCCGTTGTTTCATAAGTTCCCGAAAGTCCGGCCACGCTGAATGATTCTTGTGAGAATGGGTTTGATTGTCTTAAAAGTACGTATGTGCCGTCTCTTAGTCCATCTTCTAAGCTTTTTTTAATCTCGCCTTCTCCGGGAGTGTAATCATCAAATAATACGCCTTGATTGACGACTAATACTTGAAGACCCTGAGCGGCCAAGTTTGTTGTCGAAACTTGCTGATTAAAGTCAGTAGAGTATCCGGTTTGAGACGTGAAAAGAGCTCTGTTTGAGATTGCTTCCGTATATTCGGTAGCAATTTGTTCAAGTCTTCTTGTAAGTTCTAATCTAGAGTTACAGATTTGTTGAGCTTTATATTCGATGTCGCTTTGTCTGGCTGTTAGAGTTAAAAACCTTGCCTGACTGGCCGCAAAACCCATTTTTTAGATGTACTCCTTAGAATTTTACAATCCAAATAGTGCCATCAGTTGCATATTTTGCTGTGATGAACTTTTTGTTTGCTTAATTCAATATTTTTTAACCAACATCATGTTTATCGGCTTGTTATGACATGTTCTTGAGGGTTTTTGTGTTTTGTGTTGCGAAATGTTACAAAACAAAAAAGAGCCGAAGCTCTTTTTTAATATTGCCAATTAAATTTTTGTGTTGATAGGGGCGAGTTTCGGGCTTTGCCCTCACTCTTGTCAGATTTCGCTTCTTAAAATACTGACAGTTCAAAGTTTTTTACTCCGTATCACTTTGCTTCGCAAAGTTTTCCTTCGTCAAACTTTTCACGGGGACGAGTTTCGGGCTTTGCCCTCACTCTTGTCAGATTTCGCTACGCGCCCCACTTGAAGGACTCAGTGTTTTTCTGAAGAACTTTTTCTGTACTTTCCATCATGCTTTGGATTGCTTGAATCTCAACTTCTGTCGTTTGCATTTCTTGTTCTACTTTGACTTGCATATTATTTACATTGTTTTTTTGTGCATCAAGTCTTTCAATTGCTTCTTGGTATGCTGTTTTGTCTTGAGATTCTGTTACGAAAGTAAGATCTTTGTACCCGACGAATTCATTTTTGCCTGATTCTTTATTTCTGTATACAAATTTATATTCACCGGTCATCAACTTGTTGCTCAATACTCTTGAATCTTGAATATTGGCTGCATCAGTCGGCCCGTTGAGGTTTCCTGTGCCGCCTGTATAATTTCCTGAGGCATCTTTAGTGTATGGGATTTTGCCGTAATATGCGCTTATGGCACCGTTAGAATCTTTTTCTGTTTGCAAATTGCCCATATAATAATAGTCATTTACATCGGTTTTATTATATTTGGCAGCTTCAGTTGCATCTATTTTTTTGTAGATAAATATCTGACTTTCACAAGGTGTTGTATAGTATGGGTGATCTGACCCACCCCAAGTTGATGAATCATCAGGATCAAATCCTTGTGGCAAATCAAAATATTTTGCGCCAATGGCTAATTTGCTTCCATCAGGAGTAGCAAGTGTAAGAACTTTTTGGTTTTCAAAGAAGTTAATTCTATTTGCGATGTCTGTTATTTCATTTGTGTAAAGCATTACTCGATTAGATTGAATTTGGTGCTGAGTTGATAACGTACCCAATCGGATCGTGTAGTAATTGTTGTACATTTGATTAACGCCTAACGCCATAATAACTTTCCTTTTTTATTTTATACCTTTAACTACCTACTTATATAAAAACGAAAAGTATATACGAATTACATAAAACACATATATCGTTACAATCTGTAACATGCTAAAACTCAATCATGGCATGCATTTTGGCATGATTGGGAGTTATTTTGTAAAGAGTTTTACCTCAAAGTGCTGCTTCTTTCAAAGATGTAACGAGCTTGGCTCATTGCCATTACTTTGAAAGAACAAAAACCTTCTTCTCTTGATAAAATGCCGATGCTTGCGAGTTTGTTTCGCATAGTTTCAGATAATTCATCAGGTGCTATATATAAAGAACATTCTTCGGTGCAATTTTCATGTTTTAGTGGGCATTTTTTCATTTGAATTTTTCCTTTTCTTTATATATTAAGATATTTCCTATTAAAGTGCAAAAAATGATAAAATGTAACTAGTCGATATTCTAGGTCTTTTTTAAAAGGTGGTCTCATATATGAAAGAATTATTAACGCCTACTTTTCTTATGGCGCAAAAACAATTAGAAGATGTAGCAAAACTTATTAACTTGGAAGAAGATATTTTGGAAAGATTAAAATTTCCACGAAAATCTCTTCTTGTGTCCATGCCTGTGCGTATGGATAATGGGCATGTCAAAACTTTTATGGGCTATAGAGTTCAGCATGATCTTGCAATGGGGCCTTCAAAAGGGGGTATAAGATATTCTCCCGAGGTTGATTTGGGCGAAGTTGCCGCTCTTGCGATGTGGATGACATGGAAATGTGCTTTGATGAATCTTCCTTTTGGCGGAGCAAAAGGGGGTATTTGCTGTAATCCTGAAGAAATGTCAGAAGGCGAATTGGAGCGTTTAACCCGCAGGTATACAACAGAAATTTTGCCGATGATTGGCCCTGAACGTGATATTCCTGCTCCTGATATGTATACGAATGAAAAAACGATGGCATGGATTATGGATACATATAGTAATTATTACGGGTATGCAATCCCGGGGGTTGTGACAGGAAAACCCATCGGTCTTGGCGGATCTTTGGGTCGAATCGAAGCAACAGGAAGGGGAGTTGCTTTTTCTACCATGTATATATTAGAAAAAATGGGCATGCCTTCATCAGGATTGGATGTTGTTGTTCAAGGTTTTGGTAATGTCGGATCTGTTGCCGCAAAAAGACTTTTTGAACAAGGGCATAATATTATTGCAATTAGTGATGTGCATGGCGGTATTTATAATAAAAACGGTATAAATATAGATAAGCTTATTAATTATTATAAAGAAACGGGAACAATTAAGGACTTTGAAGCGTCTGATAATATAATCAATGAAGAATTGTTGGAGCTTGGGTGCGATATTTTGATTCCTTGTGCAATCGGTAATGTCATAACTCGAGATAATGCACCCAAGTTAAATTGCAAAATTATCTCAGAAGGGGCAAATGGCCCTGTTACTCCTGAGGCTGATGATATATTGAAAGATAAAGGGATAATTATTATTCCTTCCATTTTGGCCAATTCAGGCGGTGTGACGGTGTCATATTTTGAGTGGGTCCAAGATATCCAAAGACTTTTTTGGTCAGAAGATGAAGTTATAAACAAGCTAAATATACTTTTGACAAAGACTTTGGATGAGGTTTACGGGCTTTCGCAAGATAGGCATGTGGATCTTAGAACTGCAGCTATGATGATAGGTGTAGGAAGAGTCGCCGAAGCAAAAAGGCTCAGGGGGCTTTATCCATAAGGTTCTTTATTATTCCGGAAGGGTTTTGCCCTTGATTTTTCGGAATTGTCGCACTTGATTACCTATAAATTCTTGTGGCACAAGGGCGCATGCCTTTTGCATGTCCTACAGATATAGTAGAAAAAACTTTTTTTGTTTGTTTTGTCGATTATTTAGGAATAATACCCGTATGGCCTTATTTTTCGGTGGTTTAACATGTTTTAACATATGAAATAAAAACATTTGCAAAAAAAATTGTTTGGATTATTATAATAAAGGACCAAGTCAAGAGGGATGTCGCAAGACTGAACTTTCTGAGGCAAAAGATATAATTTAGACTTTATATATAGATTTTATAAACTAAAAATCAGCCAAAAAATCACTTGACAAGCCAAATTGGTGGTGATACTATCACAAATACCGCCACAAAATGAGGCGGTTTATTTAACGGGAGAAAATCCCATCAATTATAAACTTGAACTTTGAAAATTGAATAGCTTAAAAACGATTATAACAATGAACCTGTTAATTCATAAAACAACAAAAGTCAGGGTAACTCAGTTAAAGCGATTATAATTTATATTATAAATAAGTTTTTGACAATGGAGAGTTTGATCCTGGCTCAGGACGAACGCTGGCGGTGTGCTTCATACATGCAAGTCGAACGATAAGGTCCCTTCGGGGATACATAAGTGGCGGACGGGTGAGTAACACGTAGAAAATCTGCCTCGAGGAAGGGGACAACAGTTGGAAACGACTGCTAATACCCTATATGAGCTGGGCTGAAATGCCCATCTTGAAAGTTCCGGCGCCTTGAGATGAGTCTGCGTCTGATTAGCTAGTTGGTGGGGTAAATGCCTACCAAGGCGACGATCAGTAGCTGGTTTGAGAGGATGACCAGCCACAATGGGACTGAGACACGGCCCATACTCCTACGGGAGGCAGCAGTAGGGAATTTTGCGCAATGGGGGAAACCCTGACGCAGCAACACCGCGTGAACGACGAAGCCCTTCGGGGTGTAAAGTTCTGTCAGTAGGGACGAATTTTGACGGTACCTACAAAGGAAGCATCGGCTAACTACGTGCCAGCAGCCGCGGTAAGACGTAGGATGCAAGCGTTGTCCGGAATCATTGGGCGTAAAGCGTTCGTAGGCGGCATGTCAAGTCTGATGTTAAAGCCCGGAGCTCAACTCCGGTTCGGCATTGGATACTGGCAAGCTAGAGTGCAATAGAGGTAAGGGGAATTCCTAGTGTAGCGGTGAAATGCGTAGATATTAGGAGGAACACCGGTGGCGAAAGCGCCTTACTGGGTTGTAACTGACGCTGAGGAACGAAAGCCAGGGTAGCAAATGGGATTAGATACCCCAGTAGTCCTGGCCGTAAACGATGGATACTAGGTGTTGCGGGTATCGACCCCCGTAGTGCCGTAGTTAACGCGATAAGTATCCCGCCTGGGGAGTACGCACGCAAGTGTGAAACTCAAAGGAATTGACGGGGACCCGCACAAGCGGTGGAACATGTGGTTTAATTCGAAGCAACGCGAAGAACCTTACCAGGGCTTGACATCTAACAAACCTCTGTGAAAGCAGAGGGTGCTCTTCGGAGAATGTTAAGACAGGTGGTGCACGGTTGTCGTCAGCTCGTGTCGTGAGATGTTGGGTTAAGTCCCGCA
>JAQUTS010000143.1 GCA_028694275.1 Candidatus Gastranaerophilales bacterium | reverse complement strand
TGTGCTCTTCCGATCTCCTCAGCTCCTGCACCTGCAAAAGATGCTCCTACAGGCAAAAAGCTTAATTTAGTAGGGTAATAAATAAAAAGAAAATTTTACATCGAAAAGCAACTGTTATAAAATCAAAATAACAGTTGCTTTTAGGTTATAAAAATGCAAAAAACAATAGATGAAATCATAAAACTCAAAAAAGAGAAAAATGCGGTCATTTTGGCGCATTACTACTCTAGAGCAGAAATTGACGAAGTGGCGGATTTTATCAGTGATTCCATGTCTCTTATTCAAGCAGCACAACAAGTTTCAGCTCCTAATATAATTATTGCAGGAATATATTTTATGGCAGAAAATATAAAACTTCTTTGCCCTGACAAAAAAGTTATTTTGCCAAAAACAGAAGCCAGATGCCCAATGGCAGAAATGGCAAATCTCCCTGAATTGAGAGAACTCAAAAGAAACAACCCCGATGCAAAGGTTGTCTGCCATATAGAATCACCGACCAAAATCAAAGCAGAATCTGATATTTGTTGCACAGACACAAATGTAATTCAGGTGGTCAAATCATTATATGCAAAAAAAATAATCATCATACCCGATAAAAACATAGCGGAATATGTACAAAGAAAAGTCCCTGAAAAACAAATAATCCAAGTTGACGGATATTGCGAGCTCCACAGCAATATAATAGCAACAGACGGTATTGAATTTTATAAAAAACTTCACCCGGAGGCTATGACTTTAGCCAATATCAAATGCTCGCCCGATGTTATAAATATGTCTGATTTTGTAGGCAGTACATCAGAAATTATGCAAACCGTGCAAACAAGCCCAAAATCAAAATTCATTTTGGCCACCGAAAAAGGTGTCTATGAGCGTCTCAAGAAAATATTCCCTCATAAAGAATTTTTCCTTGTAAACAGATACGCAATTTGCAATGATATGAAAATGACAGGCCTTGATGAAATATTATCAAGTCTCATCACGCTTTCGCCCGAAGTTGAAGTGTCTCAGACGCTTGCCCAAAAAGCATCTGAGAGTATAAATAATATGTTAAAAGTAAATTAATCTTTATACTCGCGCTAGAATACCCTTGTTGTGTATAATTGGGTTAATTGACCCTAGATTGATTTGTATATTAATGTGAAAGAGGATTTATTAATGCAAGAAAATATATACGGCAGAAACGCGATCCAAGAAGTGATCAAGTCTACGCCCGAGAGGATTAACAAAATATTGATTTCTTCAACTGTAAAAAAAGACAAAAAAATCAACGAGATAATAAACCAAGCCAAACAAGAAGGTATCTTATTCCAATTTGTGCCGACTCAAAAACTCGATACACTAACGGAAAACAAACCTCATCAAGGCATTGTGGCGAGTATCTCTCCAATTGTCTATGCTGATTTGGATGATTTTTTGAACGGATTGAACAAAGAAAATGCTCTTGTTGTAATTCTCGATGGGGTAGAAGACCCGCATAATCTCGGATCAATAATCAGAACAGCCGTATGTGCAGGAGCAGACGGAATAATAATACCGTCAAGACGCTCTGCAACAGTCAATGCAACAGTCCAAAAAGCCAGTGCCGGAGCTGTAAACCTTATTCCGATAATCAAAGTAAACAACATCGTAAATGCAATTGAAAAACTTAAGGAAAAATCATTTTGGGTTTTTGGGGCAGATGCCCATGGGGAGCAAAATTACTACGGTGTAGGCTATAGCGGAAACTGCGCTATTGTTTTAGGAGGGGAAAATTGTGGAATAAGTAAATTAGTCGGCTGTAAATGCGATTATCTCGTAAAAATTCCTATGTTGAGTGATTTCAACTCTCTTAATGTGGCGAATGCAGGCAGTATTATAATCTATGAGGTAATCAAACAACGAATGGTTAAATAATCTTGTTATGCACTCAAGGGGGATATTATGACTTTTAACAAAAATTCTATTGAATCTAATTCCATGGAAAATATTGAGATTGACGTGGAAATAGAGGATATTTCTGAAGTGGAAAACATTTTTACCACCTCAACAACTGTCGAAACTGACAGTTTAGCGGATGATTCTGTCAAAATTTATCTGCAGCAAATAGGCAAAATTCCTCTTCTCACAGCAGAAGAAGAATACGAAACCGCAAAAGCTATCCAAGAAGGTTCGATGGAAGCAAGGCAAAAACTCATCAATGCAAATTTGCGTCTTGTTGTCAGTATTGCCAAAAAATACACTAATCGCGGGCTTTCTTTTCTTGATTTGATTCAAGAAGGCAATATGGGGCTTATGCGCGCTGCAGAAAAATTCGATTATTCCAAAGGATACAAATTTTCGACTTATGCGACCTGGTGGATACAACAAGCCATCACGCGCGGAATTGCCGACAAATCACGCACAATCAGACTTCCTGTCCATATGATTGAAACCATTAGCCGTGTGCGCAAAATCACAACCGATTTGACAAATGAGCTAAACAGAAAGCCAAGAAAAGAAGAAATTGCCCAAAGACTTGGGATATCAATCTCAAAATTAAGCTCAATTCTAAAAACAACCCAAACAGTTGTCAGCTTAGAAACTCCATTGAATCAAAAAGACGACACCTCAACGGTAAGTGACCTTTTGATAGATGAGAGTTCTGTTGCACCTGAGAGTAAAGTAACGCAAGATAATCTTTTCTTTGAAATGAGAAGCATTCTGAGCCAACTAAGCTCAAAAGAAAAAGATGTTTTGATTATGCGATTTGGTCTTGATGATGACGGAAAGAAAAAAACACTCGAAGAAATAGGCTCAAGATACGGCGTATCAAGAGAAAGAATCCGCCAAATAGAAAACAGAGCCATAAGCAAACTCAAAAAACTTTTCAAAAATAACAAAGAAATCCGAGGAATTAAAAACTTCATCGGAACATAAAAAAAACCGCTCAATCAGAGCGGGAATCCAAAAGATATCACACCGCCGGCAATACCGGCGGTTGTCGGTTTATAAGATTACTTTTGTGGTTGAAGTTCTTTTGACTGAAGAGACTGTTTTTGAGCCAATTTTTGAGCTCGTTTTCCCTTATACAAATCTCTTGTGTAATTGATATTAAACCAAGGTAAGAACCACCCTAAAAATGCCGAAATACCGATGATACTAACAGCTTCAGGAATACTCTTCAGCGATTCTGCTTTTTTCACTAGAGGATTTTTCTTATCATCCAGTTCTTTTGTAATGATATTCAAAGAATCCTTTTGCGCCTCGTCATTTTGTGCTTTTTTGAACAAATCAATAATGCCTTTATTATCTTCAGGAAGAATAAGCTTTACCGCACCTTTAGAACCTTTTGATTCAACAGATTTATTTTTGCTTGAAAACGCTTTTGAAAGATTATTTAGAGCAATTTTTGAATTATCGCTCAAATGATTAAATATCTTACGTAAATCACCGCCTTGATTGGATATATTTTCGGTAAAATCAACAAGACCGCGTCTTAATTTGCTTGGGCCAGAATACATATCGGTGATATTTTCAAAACTAAATTGTTTAATAGTTGGATTAAAATGATTTTTGACAGATTTGAGTGTTTTGGCGAGAGGGAAGCCTGTGGATCTGCGGCCACCTGTTGAAATAAAGTTACGCAAAATCGGCAAAGCAAAAGTAATAGTTGAAAGCCCGCTAAAATCACGTGTTGCAACTTCTCTTCTTTCATCGGCATTTCTTGCCTGATAAAGCCTTGCACCAAGCATTATTCCAAGAGTATAAATACCCAAAACAGCATGGGGCACGCTGTGGCCGTTAAAATCAAATTTCTTAAAAAACTTATCCGTACCACCTGATTTTACAGAGCTGCCAAAAACAACTTGCTCTTGCTTTTTATCTTGAACGGGTTGTTGTGGTTTTTCATCATTATTTTTTATTTCTGAACTTTGCGTTTGAGCCTTTTCAGCTTCAATTTTTCGAGCTTTTTTATCAGCATGCTTGTCCCCTTTTAGATTTGCCGCCAATGAAAATTTTTCATCATTATTTTTTTTACCATCATCTACAAGACCATCAATACCGGGGAATTGGGTATTTCGTTTGTACATAATCGGAATGGAATACAAAAATCCGACAGTTGATAAAAAAGTAGCAACAAGAATCCCGCGACGAGCAAGAGTTTTATTTTTGTGAAGGTTTTTAAGTTTGTCTCCCAAAGCTTCTGTTGTCGCACCTTTTTGAGCTGTATCAGATATTTTGGAGACTATGTCTTTTGAATAATTAATCAAATCGCCAGAAAGAGCCCCAACTTCTTTGTTCAAACCGTCCTTAAGTGTCACATTATGCGAATTATCCAGATGAATGCCATGCGCTTTATTCAAATCAGAAACTATTT
>JAQUTS010000142.1 GCA_028694275.1 Candidatus Gastranaerophilales bacterium | reverse complement strand
CTTGTAACCTTGGGTCCATAAACCTTGCCAGATTTGTTGAAAACGGTCAAATTGACTGGGACAGATTGGCTCAAGTGACAAAAGACTCTATTCATTTCTTGGATAATGTTATCACTGTCAACAATTACCCTCTTCCACAAATTTCTGAAATGGTTCAAAACAACCGTAAAATCGGTCTTGGCGTAATGGGTTGGGCTGATATGTTGATGATGCTGGATACGCCTTATAATTCGTCAGAAGGTGTAAAACTTGCATATCAGGTATTTGAGTTTATTGATTATCATTCAAAAGTTATGTCTATTGAACTCGCAGAAAAAAGAGGTGCTTTCCAAAACTTCAAAGGGAGTATTTATGACGGGCAAAATTTCTTGTCCAAAAAATACACAGGCAAATCAGCAGGTCTGATTTCTGATGAACAATGGGCAGAGCTTGATGAGCGTATTGCCAAAGTCGGTATCAGAAACGCAACAACAACTTGTATTGCTCCTACAGGAACAATCAGTATGATAGCAAGTGCTTCAGGCGGTGTTGAGCCTTTGTTCGGTCTTGTATTCATCCGTAATGTAATGGATGGTACTGAAATGATTGAGGTAAACGGTCTTTTTGAAGAACGCTGCAAAAAGGAAGGCATCTATTCAAAAGAACTTATGAAAGCTATTTCTGATAACCATGGAAGTATCTATGGTGTGGCGGGAGTTCCTTCAAATATTGAAGCAATTTTTGCTACAGCGCATGATGTTTCTCCTGAGTGGCATGTCAAAATGCAAGCTGCATTCCAGCTTCATACAGATAATGCGGTGTCAAAAACAGTCAACTTTGAAGAACATGCGACCCGTGAAGATATCGAAAAAACCTACTACCTTGCTTATGAGTATAAGCTAAAAGGTATTACTGTTTACCGTAACAACTCACGTACATTCCAACCGATGAATACGACTTCTGCTGAAAAATCAGCAGTTGACCAAATTGAAATCAAAGAAGTCGATGAAATGGAAGCATCAACAATCAAAGAAGTTGTTTGCAAAGAATGCGGACACAAAATCCAATACTCAGAAGGATGCTATATCTGCTTGAATTGCGGAGCTTCAGGTTGTTCATAAGCTAAAAAAGATAAAATAAAAAAAGAGCCCTTTTTGAGTGAGGGGCTCTTTTTTGTTATGCTGTTTTATCAAGACCTGAACTTGGCGGCTTATATTTTACTGTTTTCACATTCATTGTGCTGAGCATTTTTTGAAATCTGTTTTGTTGTAGTCTGTTAAGCTCATGATCTGCCAAAAAATTATACGCATCTACATAGTGAATATCATATTTGGCTCCGCCTACACTCCGAGAAAACTTCTTGGTTGTATAATTACTTTTGACGATATCTACCATTCTATTCACAAAGCCTTTGAAGCTGTCGAAATTTTTTGTGAGCTTTTTGTCTGCTTCTTTTGTCATGAAAAAATACAAATCAAAAGAACCTGATTCTTTAGTTCCTTTGGGAACTGCTACATCGTAACCTTTTGTCATTTTAAGGTTTTGTGCCGCCCAATTGCCAAATCGGAGCTTTTCAAAATTTTCTTCATATTCATCATACCCCGGGTTTTCGAGAATCATGGTGGCAGTTTTTTGTTTTTTGATTAATCCTTGGTTGAATCTTTCAAAAGTCGTATCAAAAAAGATGTCAGAATCTGCATTTTTTACAGTGAATTTGATTACATCCACAGGTTTTTTGCCACCCAGAGGTGTTATTTTCATAATATTTCCTCATTTCTGCCAGACTATTAAACTATAAGTGAAAAATAAAAATGCTTATTAATATTTTGTAACTGCTGCGAAGTATCTTGAAAGAGCTTTGAACCCGTTATAGTTTTCGCTTGTGATATCTCTGTAGCTTGTTGCTATAAGGTATTTAAGTTCTTTTGATCTTATTTGCATAACCATAGAAGAAGCATCTTGAAGCTTTTTATTGCCTGATTTGCTCCATTCTTTGAGTTGCAGGATTTCTTCATTAATCTGTTGCATTGTCGAGAACTCAAGCACGTTGAGGTTCAAATCAGCAAGATATTTTCTTTCTTCAAAAGTGATTTTGCTGCGAACTGCAGAAAATCCGAAGAGTTTTTTGATAAGCATGAAGTTATCAGCTATTTTGATGTGCTCTAAGGGGACGTCGCTTCTTGCAATCATCGAATCAGCACCAAGTACGTTAAACGTATCTGCTGCAAGGTCTGATGTGTAATTCGAAATTAACTTGAAACTATCTGTGGTTGTATTTGTGTCCAAACGAGCTCTCCTATAAAAGCGTGATTCCTTTATATTACATAAAAAGTCCTTCGTTCGTTAGATTTGTGCTGATTTTTTTTACATTTCTCAAACAATTGCATATAATGATTTTATGAAAAACTACTATGCAAAATACACGCCTTTTTTATTTTTGATTCCTGCAATGTTTGTTTTGCTTGTATTTTTCTTTATCCCGTTTTTTGACAGTTTGATGCTTAGTTTTCAAAACTTTGATCATAGTCTTTATAATCCTACTTGGGTCGGGTTTGACAATTATCGTGCGCTTATCGGTTCAAAGGTTTTTTGGCAGGTTTTGTGGAATACGATTGTATTTATGGTCGTGGCGGTGCCGATTCTTGTTGTTTTGCCGATTATTATTGCTGTTTTGTTGTCGCAAAACTTGCGTGGGATTACAATCTATCGTGTGATTACATACATCCCTGTTATTATTTCAATAGTTGTTGCGGGTATTGCATTTAAGTGGCTTTATAATTATGAAGGGCTTTTGAATTATCTGATCAGCTTTATCGGAATTTCCAAAATCGAATGGCTTACAAGTCCTGATGTGGCTCTTTATTCTGTGATTGCACTTACCGTGTGGAAAGGGCTTGGATATTATGCGATGATTTATCTCGCTGCTTTGACTACAGCCCCAAAAGAACTCTATGAGGCTTGTGATATAGATGGGGCAAGTATTTTACGGAAGCACCTTGCTATTACGATTCCGCATCTTATGCCGACGATATCACTTGTGGCAGTTATAAGTTCTATTAGTGCGATGAAAGTTTTTGTGGAGATTTATGTAATGACACAAGGCGGGCCGATGAACTCGACTAAAACCATTGTGTATTATATTTATCAAAGGGCGTTTGAAAATCTTGATATAGGTGTTGCGTCAGCTTGTGGAATTGTTCTTTTGATTATCACGATGGGCTTATCAATGTTCAATGTTAAAATGTTCGAAAATCAGCATCAGGTGGGATAAAAATGAAGCCAAAAAATATTTTAATGCATTTTTTCTTAATTATTGTGAGTATCATCTCACTTTTGCCTTTTGTGTGGCTTTTATCGACAGCCCTCAAATCAGGTGGGGAAAACATCTTTGCTTATCCGCCGGAGCTCATCCCACGGCATATTACTTTTGATAGTTTCACAGGTGTTTGGGCGCAGATTCCTTTTATGGCTTATATTTGGAATAGCCTTATTGTTGCGGGTGTTACGGTTGTGCTTAATTTGCTGTTTTCATCTTTGGCCGCATATCCTTTGGCAAGGATGCAGTTCGGCGGTAAAAATTTCGTCTTTTTTGCCATATTATCGACCATTATGGTGCCTTTTCAGGTGATTATGATACCTGTTTATTTGATTGTACTCAAGTTGGGGCTTGTTGATACGGTTTCTGATTTTAATGGTTTTTTGGGGCTGATTTTGCCTTTTGCCGTTAATGCTTTTGGGATTTTTCTGATGAGACAATCGTATATGGGAATTCCAAAAGAAATGGATGAGGCGGCGATTTGTGATGGGTGTAATTCGTTTGAGCTATGGTATAAGGTGCTTTTGCCGATGAGTAAACCTGCTTTGGCCACGCTTGCTATTTTCACTTTTGTCGGTTGTTGGGGTGAGTTTCTTTGGCCGAGTATTGTTCTATCCAAGCAGACAATGTTTACGCTTCCTGTCGGGATTAACCATTTGCAAGGCGTTTTTAGCTCAAATTGGCGATATATCGCTGCAGGGTCGGTTATTTCGACCGTGCCGATTTTGATTTTCTTTTTGTCTTTGCAAAAATATTTTATTTCAGGGCAAAATCAAGGTGCGCTAAAGAATTAATTCTGATATAAGACACTTTAATATATTTATAATCATTGAGTATCTTAATTTTGTACTGTTTTTATCTTCGTGCTTTTCAAAAAGCTCGAGTTTATTAATCATTTCATTCAGCTAAAATAATTTTATACTATTCATGCAAATTATTTTAGCGAAGTTTTTGCTGTGTGTCAATTGGCTGTCGACTATTGGCATCACAAATTGTACATTTTTCATTATGGAAGATAAAATACTTAGAAATTTTGCCGAAAGGTTAAAACAATTGCGCG
>JAQUTS010000141.1 GCA_028694275.1 Candidatus Gastranaerophilales bacterium | reverse complement strand
TTCAAGCTTGAGTCTTTGATGTTGGATGTGGACTCTCTTATGGATTGTGAGTCAATCGAATTGTTTATTTTTTGCGCAGCCTGATTGAGATTTTCGGCCATCTCAGCAAGGCTCTTTGTCATTGCGACTGTATTGTCAACAGAAGCGTTAATCCCTTCTTTATTATCTTTTATCACAGAGGATGTATTCTCAAAAAAGTTTTTCATTTCAATATTAGCTATTTCCGTTGCCTGAAGTGCTTTTATAACATGAATGGAAACCACATCCGTTACTCCTGAAATATTCTGCCCCAGCATAAACTCCTCTATGCTATACGGCGAAATTCCCTCCAAAACTTCCCCTCTTCTTATTGATCGAAGAGAAGGATTGGGGGGATAAATAAACTCAAGATACAACTCTCCTGTCGGAAAACTTTTGACATGTACTGTTGTATTTTGTGGAAGATTCAAACCCTGAGCAATCAAATTGACCCTCACCAAAGTATGCTTAAAGTCGGCATCAGGTTTGATTTTGACAATTTTTCCAATTTTGAAACCATTATAATATGCCGCCATGTTTTTGGACACAGGCCCAAGCTCATTGAAACGTACAATCACATAGTAGCTGTTTTGAAAAATATAAAACCACACGGCAAAAACAAAAAACACCGATAAAATCAGCACCTTTTTGTGGTTTTTGATAATTTGCAAAATATTGGCCCAAAAATCTTTCATAAAGTTTTCATAACCCGTTAATAAGTAAGAATACAAATTTATATATAAACTGGAATCTTGCCTATTGCCATTATCTTTTCGGATAGACTTCAAGGGGAACTTAAAAATGCTCAGAAGATGGCTAATACACCATGGTAATACAAAATATGATATGATTTCGTATAATCTACAAGTCAAAAATCAAAAAGGAGACAAAAATGGAAAACAAATTACTCAAAATAGCCGCTTTCAGCTTGCTTGCAATAGCAATTATGTTTGCCGTGCTTTTAGGTTTCAGCTTCTCCCATCACAAAGCCTACCAAAAACATCACCATTATTACGGCCAGCACCACGAGTTCAACTTCAGGCACAAACTTGATAAAATGCTTGATGAAGCAGATGTTACACCAGAACAAAAAGCTCAACTTGATGACATCATAGATAAAGCAAAAGATGAACAAAAACCCATAATCCACTCTATGTTCGAAAAGAAAAAAGAACTTATTGACTATATGGCAAAGCCTGATTCTGAGAAGGAAACAGCTTTTCAAATGAAGCAAGAAATAACAGATTTACATAATGAAATTGCAAAAATACATATAAACGCAATCTATGAAATGAAAAAAGTTTTAAAACAAGAACAAATAGAAAAACTTGCAAAATGCCACAAGGAAAAACTTGATAAAATTGAAAAGAAAATAACCACCGATGAAGACGATGATAACGATGATTAATAGAATAAAAAATAATCACGACAGAAGCACCAATCGGTGCTTCTGTTTTTGTAAGTTAGTCTGATAATTTAGCTATGTGTATATTTTCTGCTAAAAAAATAAAAGATAAAATTCAATAATGCAAAATTCAAAAAAAACAGTTCTGATAACAGGCGCTGGCGGATTTGTCGGAGGACATATTGCCAAACTTTTTGACAACAACGGCTGGAATGTGACAGCCATCGTACACAAAAATATCCCGAAAGAACTGTACAAATTGCCCCACACAAAGCTCGTGCAATGTGACATAACAAGCCCATCAGAAATATCTTCTTTGCCCAAAGCTGATATAATAGTACACTCAGCAGGTCTTGTTTCTGACATCGGATGTGAAGAATTGTTTAAAAAATTGAATTTCGAAACTGTAAAAAACCTTGCCCCATTGGCAAAATCAAAATTCATTTATATTTCAACAACTGACGTATACGGAATAAAAGATTTCAACGGAGAAGAAGAATCCGCTCTGGATTTTGAACAAAAAATAATAAATCCTTACCAAAAATACAAAATTCAAAGTGAAAGATGGCTAAAAAACAACCTTCCTCAAAATAACTACGTAATTTTACGCCCCGGAGCAATATACGGAGAAGGTGATAAGACTTTAGAAAACAGGTTTGCGGACTTTTTAGATCATTCTCCGTTTATCATCCACTTCGGAAAATGGAAGGGCAAAAACAGATGGCCGCTCACAAATGTAGAGAATGTTGCAAAAGCAGCTTATTACGCCAGCATCAATGATGATTTTAACGGTGAGGCAATAACTATAATTGATGAAAATAAAATCTCAATAGATGATTTTTATCAAATAATTGCAAAAAAATACTTCCCTGATAAACGGCACAAAACCATTTATTTACCGCTTTGGAGCGGGTTGATTATAGGATCTTTATCAACATTTTTGTCCAATTTATTCAAGCTAAAAAAACCTGTTTTTGATCCTACCGCCTACGCAATAAAGCACATAAGCAGCAATTTGGATTTTTCTTGCAATCGCCTAAAAACTCTACTTCAAAAAGCACAAAACAAAAACTAAAATCCAAAAAACCTTAACACTTTATCCCAAAAACTCTCATCAAGCCCCGGCCTGTCAATTTCATCTTCACTAAGAGCCAAAATAACTCCTAAAAATCCGATACTCACAACAAATCCCAAAAGATGAAGAGCTGATAACACCCCATGAATTGTAGATGGAGGTGTTGTATTAAGCGCACTTATACCCGCAAAAAACGAATATATCGCATTCAAAACCAAAACAGCTAAAATAAATATTTTCATAAACATACCTATTCTCAAATACCAAACAATTTTACTACAAAATGCAATCAGCATCTATATGTAAACATCGATACTAAACACAAATACTACTCAATAAGTGTCAAAACTCCATCTTCGAATTTTGTTGCGAATGGCAGATAATCAACTTTTGTACAATCTTCTATATCCGCCTCGAGGCCAACTTCCAACAAGTTTTGCCCTGCTTCTGATTTAAGTAAAAGACCTTTAATATCTTCTTTATTATTTTGATAATATGACATTGCAATATCTGCAGAATCAGAAATTTTGTATTCAATATTATTTGATGCGCAAATACCGACAAGCAAAGAGACCATCAAACCCGCACATAGACTGTCTTCTATGGTTGTTTTATTAGACCTGCCTGCACAAAGTATAATTACATCATTTTTCTTTTCAAAAAGAACTTCCGCACTTTTTGTCGCATTAACAAAAGCCGAAGTAGTAACAAAAATACCCTGTCTCGCCTGTTGCAAGGCTCTTGTACCATTGGTAGTTGTATAAACTATTGTCTTGCCCGACAAAAGCTCAGGAGTATATGTATTTGGCGAGTTACCTATATCAAATTCCTTGGGCTTAAGACAAAAACGCTCACCGGTGAGGACCGCCTCACCATTAGCATACGAATGAGATAACTCAATGGCTTCTTCAATGGTTTCAACGGGTATAATTTTTTCACACCCCAAAAGCTCTGCAGAAAAATTATCTCTATAACCCCAAAAAGCATACATAATCGAAGTAGTAGCGCGTAAAACATCTATTACTGCAATACTTTTTCCTCTTGGGTCCCTTGATTGAAATTCACAAGGATTAAAAACAACATCTATATACATTTTTACCCCCACCAAATACGTTTATATAGTATCACTAAAGTCGTTTTTTTCAATCATCGCTTGTATTAAATCACGAATCTCTAATTTTGATAACAAAGAACAATCCTTGGGCTCTTGATTATTTTTTTTGCAAAGAGATTTATAGTACGAAACCTGCCTTGGAGTAGGTTTTTCTCTGTGCATTTTATATTCTTGAGCCTTTTTTCGTTGAAGCTTCGCGAATTCTTTTTGTTTTTGTTTGATGGGCTCTTGAATTCTTTTTTGATTTTCTTTAAACACAAACTCCGAAATCAAGTTTTTCAGATCTTTCAAAAAAGTCTCATCACATAAAACCTCAGGCATAAAAGAAAAATAAGGCCGCCCGATTTCTATGTAATATGATTGTTCATCATAAAAATATTCAAAAATAGTCTTTTTGTCCAAAATTTCTTGTTTTGCGATAAAACTTTTCAAAAAAGAAAGCAATTGTTTCTTTTGAATTTGAGATAACATTTGTAGAAATTCTTTTTTCATGCTTTTCATTGAACTATTCTATGCCAAAATTTACCTTAAATAAAGTCTATTACGGTATTTTAAGATTTTGTAACAAATGTTAAGAAATATTACAATTAGTTTAAAAAAGGTTTTTCAAATCGGTTAAAAAGGAATAATATATATGAATAAGCCAAAAAAGTACAGTACAGTCTAGGAGTAGTATCGTTGTCCAGTATTCAGCCGCTATCAGGCGGTATATTGCAAAATACTGTCAATGCTTCGCAGCAGCAGATTAATGAACTTCAACAAATC
>JAQUTS010000010.1 GCA_028694275.1 Candidatus Gastranaerophilales bacterium | reverse complement strand
GTATATTAAGTAGCAAGAAAACATCTTCAGCGTTTGTAAGCACTACAGAAATGAGGAAAATGAAAAATGACGATTAATGTCAAAGGATTTCATGACGCAGGAGCAATAAAATACGGCAGACACGCCAATTCAGGTGCGCTCACAAACCAAAAATTTTGGCTGAGAATAACAGGACAAGACCTGGAAGAAACCAAGCCACTATTAGAAAAATGCCCCTCTAAAGACGAATTTACACGAATTGAATTCTCAACTGATGAAGAACCGATAGATTCATCTTTTATAAAAATAAACAACAAAAAAATACCATTCTATGACATCCCTACAGAAGATGTACCGATTGTTTTAATGGCAAAAAAACTAATCCAAAAAATAGCAGACCCCAAAAAAGAATTAAAACTAACCCCAGGATATTTAGACGGGGATGAAGCCTTTGCAAATACTTATTTTAAGCACTTCGATGTTTTCCCTAAAAAGGATCAAAATGAAATAATCGAAATATCACACGAACCTGAAGGCACCAAAATAATGGCCGAGGAGGGCGTTGATATAATAAACCAAAAACTAAGTCAGGCGTTTAATCCTTAATCAATTATAACGCTTATGGTTTCATATTTTTTGAGATAAGGAAGATGCTTTTCTTCTATAATCTCACCAGGCACAAGGACAGAAATCCCTGGAGGGCATTCCGCGATGATTTCTTCTGAAATTCTTCCGATGCAATCTTTGACAGGGATTCTCTCAGCTTTTTTAAAGTGTGCATCACGCGGTGTCATAGCCATCTTAGGCACACAAAGAGGCATCATTTTGCACTCTTCTAAAGAGTAAAAATCCTTGAAATCACTCTTGACGATAGATTCTATACATTCGCAAAAATAAATCGCATCACGTTTTGCATGACCGATGTTTGAAAGAATCAAAACACCCTCATCCGCAGCAGATTCAACTTCTAAATGATATTCAACGCTAAGCATTTGATCAAGAGTTCTGCCGCTTAGACCTTTAATTTTCAAAAATATCTTGGTCAAATCAGACTCACCCGCAAAAGTTAAAATATCAACGTCATCAAACTTTGAGAGCCTTCTTCTAATATATTTTGCGTTAGATAATGCCGTACGAATGCCTCTTCTGCCTTTTGCCGTTTGCAAATATGCTCTTGCCGCATCCAAACTCGCAAGCAAAGTATAAGAAGGGCTGGTAGAATGAAGCATTTTTAAATTAGCTTCCAATTCTGCAATATCAATATTCGCACCTTGCGCTACATGAAGCATCGAACTTTGAGAAAAGCTTCCGCCTGTTTTATGCAATGAATGAACAACAACATCTGCTCCCAACTGCATCGCAGGGGTTGGCATTTGATCGCTAAAATTCCACAAACATCCATGCGCCTCATCAACAGCCAAAAGTGCACCGTATTTTTGGCAAACTTTTGAAATAGCTTCTATATCACTTACAACACCTTCATAAGTCGGGCTTGTAACCCAAACAAGGCCTGTATCAGGATTTTCTTCCAGTAATTTTTCTATATCATCAGCTTTAACTTCGCCCCAAAGCCCCCAATCTTGGAGTTTTTCAGGAATAACCCAAAGAGGCTCTGCACCACTTAACACCATGCCCGTCACAATTGAACGGTGACAGTTTCGTCCGATGATTACTTTTTGTTTTTCATGGGTCAAAGTAAGAGCTATTGCCAGATTGCCCATTGTTGAACCATTCATAAGGAAGAAAGTTTTTTCGGCCCCAAAAGCTTGCGCAGCAAGTTCTTGAGCTTCTTTCACTGCACCTGTCGCCGGGTGAAGAGTTCCAAGGTTATTAAATTCATCCGTAGTATCAAGAAAAACAGCTCTTGACCCGATTAAATTTTTGAAATCCTCAAAAACAGCATTCCCCTTTGTATGACCGGGAATATGGAACTGAACGGACGGGTTTTGATAGTACTTTCTAAGAGCATCAACAATAGGAGCTTTAACCTTCAAATCAGGTTTGGCGGCTCTTTTTTGTTTAATTTTTTTCTTAGGTAGGGCTATGGTCAATTCTGCTCTCCTTTTGCCTCAGTACATATGTTTTACAAAAGAATAAAAACAAATGCAATAAACATTTTAATAAAGTTTTGTAAAAAAATAAAGAAATTTTATCATTCAGGATAACGACTGGTCGCACACTTAAGCATAGATGCAAGCTTTTCCGCACCCAAAAAGCCTGTTTTAAGGAGTTTTTCAGCGGCTGTATCCACATCGTATTCAACAAAATGATGCAAAATTTCAGCTTCATTTTTATTAATATTAACAGTTACATAACAAGCCTTAAGCTCTTCAGAAAATGGCCTACCCACACTACCGACATTTACGACAGTTTGTTTTTTTATTTGATAACCGCATGGAAGGTGCGTATGACCGCAAAAAATCACATCAGCAGTTGTGTCTTTTATCATATCCGCGATTTTTTCAGATGGCTGATTTGGAAGAATATCCTCATTATTACGCCTTGGTGAACCATGTACAAAAAGAAGATTCAGATCTTCGATTTTTTCTTGATGTGAGACAGGTAAATTTGCCAAAAAGGATTTTTGCTCATCATTCAGCACCTGTTGAGAATATTTCAAAGCTTCTGCCATAACAGGAATCGGAGGAATTATGTTTTTTACAATCATTTCATCCGTATTACCTTGTATTATCGCCGCATCATACTGCCTGAAAAAATCAACGGCCAATGAGGGCTCAGGCCCTGCCATTGCCAAATCCCCGCATACATATACCTTATCGACAGATTCACCCTTCATATGTTCCAAAACAGCACCAAGGGCTTCCATATTTCCGTGTATATCAGACAGAACTGCTATTTTCATTGTTTTGCCTCCGTATAATTAAGCTTTTATTAAAATATTTGAGTTATTACAAACACTCCGTGATAAAATTATTATAGGAGAATAGATAAATGATTAAAAGAAAAAAAACAAAACAAATACAGATCGGCAATGTTAAAATAGGCGGATTTGCCCCAATAAGCGTACAATCAATGTGTACCGCCGACACTCACAATATAGACGCAACAGTTAAACAAATAAAAGAACTTGAGGCCGTAAGATGCGAACTTGTCAGAATAGCAATTCTTGATGAAGCGGCGGCTGATAATATTGATGAAATAAAAAAACAAATAAATATCCCACTCATTGCGGATATACATTTTGATTACAAACTAGCTCTCAGAGCCATTGATAAAGGAATAGACGCTCTTCGAATTAACCCGGGGAACATAGGCAAAATTGACAATGTAAAAGAAGTCGCAAAAGCGGCAAATCTTGCCAAAATACCCATCAGAATCGGTATAAACGGAGGGTCATTAGAGCGCGAATTTGCTCATTTACCTTTAGAAAAAGCAATGGTCGAAAGTGCCCTGCGTCAAGTTAGAATGCTTGAAAAGATGAAATTTGATAACATCAAAATATCTCTTAAATCATCTGATGTTACAACAATGATTGCAGCGTACAAAAGAATGTCAAAAAAAGTAAATTATCCGCTTCACTTGGGCGTGACAGAAGCCGGAACAATGAAATGCGGACTGATTAAATCAGCCTGCGGACTTGCTCCGCTGCTTTTAAAAGGCATCGGCGACACCATCAGAGTATCTTTGACTGCAGATCCTGTGGAAGAAGTTTTGGCAGGATATGAGATTTTAAGAGCACTTGAACTCAGAAAAGAAGGTGTCAATTTCGTCTCTTGCCCAACATGTGGAAGATGCAAAATCAACATCATACCAATAGCAAACGAAATCCAAAGACTGACATCAAATGTCGACAAAAACCTGACAGTTGCGGTCATGGGCTGTGCGGTGAATGGTCCCGGTGAAGCCAAAGCAGCTGATATCGGTATTGCTTGCGGAAAAAAACACGGTATTATCTTCAAAAAAGGCGAAGTAGTAAGAACCGTTTCTGAAGAAGAACTTATAAAAGAGTTTATGAAAGAATTTGAATCTTTGCTCTAAAGATTAGTAATTGACCGCTACAAAAAATATTTGTATCATAAATGTATGAAAAGATTTTTCACCCTGATACTGTTTTTTGGCATATTATCACCTGCTCAAGCTGCGCTTGACGGTAGTTTTGACTATATGAACATACCAAGTGAACATCTTGAAAAAATCAACTTCCGAAAAGATACAATAGAAGACATCACATCAAAGTTTCCTGAGTTCAAAAAATCAAAACTGGATGATGGCCAAATAATCCTGCTTTCACACCCGTCTCATTCCCCTTATTCTGAAGTAAGAGTGGGATTTACGGACAAAAAACTAGAGTGGATAGAATTTGTGCTCAAAGAACAAGGAGACGTAAACAACTTTATTGTAAGGTACGGAACCCCCGATGATGTCAATGTGAACTACCACCCGACGTATGATTATTATGATTACAGTTTTTTCAATGTTTCTGCGGATAAAAAAGGTGAAAAACTCTACAGCATCACACTTTTTGACAATCCAAAAACACCTGAAGAACTTAAAGAACTCAATGCCCAAATCCCCACTTGGGACAAGCTATCTGATCATAAGATTTTTATCCCCGGCAACTACTTGGAAGCTACATTCGGAGACGAATTTGTTTCTTTGTACCCAAAATTCAACGAAGACGGCACCAAAACATATGTTTTGAACAAAAATGTGACAAATAAATACCAAAAAGCCGAAATAATTTTTAAAGACGGTTTGCTAAAGAGAATGATTTTGTACCCAAGCGACCTATCTTTGGCTCAAATCAAGGCAGTATATGGCCCGCCGACTTCAAAAGAAGAAAATAAAGACAAAATCATACACCGCTACAGCCGTTTTTCAGTAACAACAGATAATAAAAACAACGTCATCAAAATAACTATCTGACAGAAATCGGCCTCGGGTTATCAAAATATGTACCCTTGATGGCCTCATACTGTATGACAGCAGGCATTTGGCTTTGGGCTATTTGCTGAGAATATGTAATCACGGGTGATGAAAAAATCCCCGTCAACAAAACCATAACCGTGCTAAAAACTAAAACAACAGCCAATCTCTTGCTCCAAAAAACCGTCTGCTCTGATTCTTGCTCATCAAACATAGCCCTTATGACTTTGAAATAATAATAAAGCGCAATAAGAGAATTCAACAAAACAAAACACAAGAACGGATACAATAAAAATCCCGCAAAAACTATTGCCTGAAAAAGATAAAACTTACTGAAAAAGCCTACAAAAATCGGTAAACCTGCCAACGATGCAAACGCACTCACCATACAAAAAGCAAGCACAGGTCTTTTATACGCCAGCCCTTTTAAGGATTCGGTTGTAACTCCATCGCCGTTATCAAGGACTTCAAGACAACTCCACGCAGCAAAATTCATCAAAAGATACGTAATAATATAAAAAACAGCTGATGATAAACTCAAAGTAGAGCCCAACGCCAAAACTGCCAAAATATAACCTGCATGAGCTATTGAGCTGTAAGCCATAAGCCTTTTGACATTTTCTTCACACAACCCGAGAAGATTTCCAATAGCCATAGAAACAAGAGCTATCAGTCCCAAAACCAGATACAATATCCAAATTCCGTTGAAAAGCTCCGAAACAAGACGGATAATTATCCCAAAACCTGCGACTTTTGAAACAGTTGACAAAAAAGCCGAAACAGCAAGCGGAGATTTTTCATAAACATCAGGAGCCCAGTTGTAAAAAGGTATAGTCGCCAACTTGAAGCACAAACCGCTTATCACTAAAGTACCTGATAATGCTGCAATATTGAACATGCTTGCGCTTTTTATGGCTGCAAAAATAACATCAAAACGCAAACTGCCCGACATTCCATAAAGCAAAGAAACCCCATACAAAATAACAGCACTGGCCACACAACCTGTTACAAGATATTTCAAAGTGGCTTCCTGGGAATTTTTCTCCTTAATAAAACCACTCAATATATAGCTGGAAATACTCAATGTTTCAAGAGCTACAAACATTGTTATAAAATCTCTTGATGAAACCAAAATCATGCCGCCCAAAGCAGCAACAAATAAAAGCATATAAAATTCCGCGACAGATTTTTGATTTTGTTTGATATATTTATCACTCAAAAAAATTGTAGAAATAGTACCCGCCAAAATAAGCTCTTTGAAAAAGACAGTAAATTTGCTTATCAAAAAACTGCCGCCAAAAGCCATAGAAACCGTATCAGTATCAAGCTGCAAGCACATCAAAAAAGACAAACCCAACATCAAAACCACAATCGAAAAAACTCTTTTATAGGCTTTGTCTGTCAAAATTCCGATAAAACAAAGCAACAAAGCCCCGACAAAAAGAATTATCTCAGGCATCATAAGATTTTTTATATCAGCAGCAAATTCCATAACAACTCCTATACACTAAAAAAACTCTCTATAGGCACCGAAAAAATACCTACAAGATAATGCGGAAAAAAGCCAAAAAATATTATCAAAAATATCAGGCTTAACAAAACAAAAAACTCATAAGGCTTAACAGGCTCGATTTCATTATAATCATCAAGCATAACCCCACAAAAAACTCTTTTGAGAACGGAGGTCATATAAACAGCACCCAAAATAGCCACAATAAAGGCTATACCTGTAAAAAGCTGTATTGTCAAAAATGCATCAGACACCGCCGCCCCAAAGAAACATAAAGCTTCCCCTACAAAACCGACAAGCCCAGGCAAACCTACACTTGCCAGGCATAAAATAATGGACAAATAATAAAACACCGGCAATTTTTGAGCCAATCCCCCAAGTTTTTCAATATCTCTTGTTTTAGTCCTGGAATAAATTATGCCGACCATCATAAAAAGCCCCGCAGAAATCAAACCATGTGCAACCATTTGGGCAACTGCGCCTGAAACACCTATCGCGTTCATCGCACAAAGCCCCACCAAAACAATTCCCATATGACTGATACTGCTATAGGCCACAAGTTTTTTTAAATCAGTCTGCGCAAAAGCAATCATAGCAGCATAAATGATGCTTACGAGTCCAAAAATAAATATTATCGGTGCAAAGAAATTAAATATCGACGGGAAAAAATATAAATTTATCCGAATAAGACCATAAGCACCCATCTTCAGCAAAATGCCCGCCAAAAGCATACTTACAGGAGTAGGAGCATCAACATGGGCATCAGGGAGCCAACTATGCAAAGGAACAATAGGAAACTTCACCGCAAAAGCTATAAAGAAACCTATAAAAGCAAAAAACTGAACCAACGCAGGATAACCGTTATACATACCCAAAGAGGCCATATCCATAGTCAAAGAGCCTGTTTTCATAAAATGACAATAATAAATCGCCAAAATAGAAGCAAGCATAAAAAGACTTCCAAAGAATGTATAAAGTACAAATTTCATCGCGGAATATTTAGGCCTGCCTGATCCCCAAATGGAAATCAAAAAGTACATAGGAATCAATTCCAATTCCCAAAACAAGAAAAACAAAAACAAATCACGGGCCAAAAACACGCCTAAAACAGCAAATTGTAAAAGAAAAATCATTGAATAATAAAACTTATGCTTATCTTTGATGCATTCTTTACTGGCAATAATTGCCAAAAAAGTAATCAACGAAGTCAAAACAACCATCACAAGGGACACGCCGTCAATAGCCAGCGAAAAACTTATCCCCAGCGAATTTATCCACACTTGCCCGTCATTAAGCATTTCTTGAACAACTTGATACGCCCCATCAGACGGGTTAAGATACAAGACAAAAAACAACGCATATATCAAATGGAAACCTGCAACAATCTTGGATAAACGCCTTATTGCGACTTCACCTTCAATAAACAAAGGTATAACTATCGCAGCTACCAAAGGGATTAATAATAATGTCATTAAAGATAATAGATTCATATTTTATCCTCAAACTATCAAGTTCAAAATGCTCATAATAAAGCCGCATAATAATACCAATAAGAAAACCGAAACCAAAATATACGCTCCGATTTTTTTATGCTGAACAATATTCAAAAGCTTACCTGCTGCAACGGGACTTTGAAAAGTTATGTCTATAGAAGCATCCACAACAAAGCGATCAAACTTACTCAAAACATAAGCTGCCTTAGCATAAATTTTATTGAGAATTTTATCGTAAAACCAATCTATAAAAAACTTCTCAACAAAAAGTCTGTGAAGAGATTTCAACGGCAATTTAACAAGCTCCGTATCGATAAGTTTTTTCTTGTCCCAATAAAAAATCGAAGCCAGCCAAACAGAAAACAAAGCTATAACAATAGAAATCAAAGGCAAAAACACAAAATGATTTTCTGTATGGAACCCAAAACTCACAAAATCATCAAAACACCAAGACAATAAAACTCCCAAAACAGCAGAAGGCACAGCCAAAACAATCAAAGGCACACTCATCACCTTTGATACCGGCTCAACCTGAGATTCCCCTTTGTATTTACCTTCAAAAACCATAAAATAAGTTCTGAATATATAAAATGCGCTTAGCCCTGCTGTAAATAAAGCAATGTAGAACAAAAACATATTACCGCTTGCCAAAATACCTGAAAGAATTTGCTCTTTTGAAGAGAATCCGCTCAAAAATATCCCCGACAAAGATAAACACCCGATCAAATAAGTATATGCAACAACAGGCATCTGCTTTCTTAAACCGCCCATATATCTCATATCTTGCTGGGATGATAAAGAATGAATTACAGCTCCTGCGCACAAGAACAAAAGAGCCTTAACATAAGCGTGGATAAGCAAATGGAACATTCCTGCCGAATATGCCCCAACCCCAAGAGCCAAAAACATATACCCGAGCTGACTGCAAGTTGAATATGCCAAGGCTTTTTTGATATCATACTGCACAAGTGCCATACAAGCGGCAAGAAGTGCTGTTATAGCTCCCACATAAGCTATTAATTGCATCAAAACAGGCGACAATATAAAAATAGGATAAAGCCTTGCCGTCAAAAACACACCCGCAGCCACCATAGTTGCAGCGTGAATGAGTGCGCTGACAGGAGTAGGAGCTTCCATTGCATCAGGCAACCAAACATGAAGCGGAAATTGTGCTGATTTTGCAACAGGCCCTAAAAACATCAAAAAGGCTACAACAAAAAACCCTTTGGAACTGGTCGATACAAGCGCAACTTCTGTTGCTTGTTTCAAACTTGAAAAACCAAGCAAAACATCAGCCTCATAGAACCAAAAATTATATGACAAAAATAAAAAGCCCATTATCCCGAGCAAAAGCCCAAAGTCACCTATTCTGTTAACCAAAAATGCCTTTTGAGCAGCCTTAGACGCTGAATTTTTTTTATACCAAAAACCAATCAAAAGATAACTGGCAAGCCCGACAAGCTCCCAAAAAATATAAGTTTGGAACAAATTACTGCTTAGAACAAGCCCTATCATTGCGAAGTTGAAAAATGACAAATATGCAAAAAACCTATGATAAGAAGGGTCTTCTTTCATATAAGAGTGAGAATAAATCTGAATCAAAAGGCTTATACTTGTGACCATAAACAACATAACAGAAGAAAGTTCATCAATAAGATACCCCATCGAAAAAGTCAGACTTCCTGAATACATCCAAACAAAATTCTCCTGAAAAGGGTTGCCCTGATTTTGTATTGCATAAATTAAAGCAAATACTGAAAAAATCCACCCCAAAAAAGTGACCCCGACAGTCAAATACATAGAGATTTTTTTCTCCAAATGAACAAACCCCTTTTGCCCGATTATAATGAACAAAAAAGAAAACAAAGGCAGTATCGCCACGACCCATATGTTTTGTAAAATCAACTCCATTTTTCTTCCTCGATATATTCTCCATCCGCGTCAACAGAGTGGGTTTTTCTAAAAACCAAAATCAAAATAGCAAGCCCTATAGCAAGCTCACACACACCTATCGCCATCACAAAAATGGCCATTATATGCCCGTCTAATCTTATTAAATCATTATAATTAGAAAATGCGACGAAGTTTATATTAACAGCGTTAAGCATAAATTCCACACTTATCAAAACTCGTAATAAATGCCTTGAAACAATTACGCCTAAAAGCCCCACGCAAAAAAGCACGGCAGATAAAAACAAATAATGTATCAAAGTAACATCAAACATCTTTTTTACTCCCTCCTGCCAAATACCCAACGCCTACGATGCCTGCTAAAAGCAAAAGTGACAACAACTCAAACGGCAGTACATAATCGCAAAATATTCTTCTTCCGATAAATTTCGCCGTTCCGATTTGTCTTATGGACTCAATTTGCGCAGCAAAAGAACCATAAGAACTGAATGCCCCATCAGATTTGGGGTCCAAAACCGGTGATATAAAAAATATCAAAACCGATAAAAACGTCAAAACCAAAACAAATCCCAAAAAGACCCTCAAAGGATTCGTCAAATATAAACTTTTGGGACTATCCTTACCTGTAAACATAATGGCAAAAGCCAAAAGAATAGAAACTCCAACGCCATAAATCATTATCTGAGAAGCCCCTATAAAATCAGCACTCAACGTCAAAAACAAAGCACCTACAGACAAAAAGCAAACAACCGCACTCAATACCGAATACTCAATTTTGTGGGCAAAAACGGCAAAAACAGATGAAAAAATTATCATCGCCGCAAATATCAAAAATACCGCCGAATTCAAAAATTCCATCTAGTCCCCTTTCTCCAAATCCTGCTGTAATTGATGCGTCTTTTCGTAGGAAAGCTTAAGATCATCAAGCTCATAGACCAAATCATTTTTTTCATACTTTGCTATCTCATAATCATCTGACATAAGTAAAACTTTTTTGGGACAAATATCCACACAATTTCCACAAACAATACATCTTCCAAGATCAATCGAAAACCTGTCAAAACAAAGCTTTCCATCTTCATCTTTGTGTGATTCTATATTAATCAAATCACCGCAAGGACAAACTCTCACACAAGATTTGCAATCAATACAATTGATTGAACCATCCTCATTTGTCGCAACGGCAATATGACCTCTTAATCTGGCATTGAATCTGTCTTTTCTTTCAGGATATTCAACAGTTGTAGCAGGTCTTTTATTATGGCGAAAAACCATACTCATCCCCTCACCAATTGCTATTGCCCCTGATATTATTTTTTTTATCAATTCCATTTTTTATCCTAAATAGTATTTTAATAACGCTAACAAAATCAAATTCAAAAACGATAACGGAAGAAGAAACTTCCAAGAAAAACTCATAAGCTGATCCGCCCTCAACCTCGGCAAAGTAGCCCTTATCCACATAATCAAATACACAATAACAAACGTCTTAAGCATAAGCCAGAAAAACTGCTCCACAAAAACAATTTTCTTAAGATAAGGAATAAATCCCATAGCATAAACTCCAAAAGGAGAAGTATACCCGCCAAAAAACAAAGTCGCAATAACAGCACTATATGCGAATAATAAGGCATATTCCGCTAAGAAAAACAGGGCGAATTTCATACCTGAATACTCTGTATTGTAACCGCCCACAAGCTCGCTTTCAGCTTCCGGTAAATCAAAAGGACACCTGTTCAATTCGGCCAAAGTACAAGTCAAAAATATAAAAAATCCAATACCCGATGGCAAAATATACCAATCCAAAATATTTTTTTGCGCCAAAACAATTTCATTAAGACTCATAGACCCTGATAACAAAACAACGCCCAAAGCCGCAATAACTAAAGGAAGCTCATAACTTATACCCTGGGCAACAGAACGCATTGAACCAAGCATTGAATATTTGTTATTGCTGGCCCATCCTGCACTGACAAGCCCCAAAATACCGACAGATGAAACAGCCAAAAGCAAAAGTAAACTGCAAGAAGAATCTATACCTGCTCTGCCTTCTGCAAAAGGAATAAGCCCATAAACCACCAATACCGGAGCAAAAAACAATACGGGTGCCAGTGTAAAAAGCACTCTGTCTGCACCTGTGGGCACAATATCTTCTTTAAAAAGAAGTTTGATAGCATCCGCTATAGTCTGCAAAAGCCCGTTAGGCCCCACTCTGTTTGGTCCTTTTCTTATGGTCAAAACAGCCAAAACTCTTCTTTCCATAAGAACAAGCATCAAAACAACCACAACCATAATGGCTGCAATAACAGCAAATTTGAACACAACCCATACAAATCCGACCAAAATATGCGGCAGTGAAAAATACGAAAACAGTTTTGCAATCAAGGCCTTTATCATCTGTCCACCTCCGGCAAAACAATATCAAGACTGCCCAAAATAGCTATTACATCAGCATACAAGCCGCCCTTACAAAGCTCAGGCAATACCTGCGTTGCACTAAAAGAAGGTGTTCTCCATTTGACTCTGTCAGCAGAATTAGTTCCGTTTGATTTAACATAACAGCCACTCAACCCTCTTGATGATTCAACCCAAATATTAACCTCATTTGATGGGATTCTAAGCCCTATGGGGTTAATTTTTTTCAGATATATTTGGGTATCTTCACCGCAAAAAGGGCACTCAGGCTTGTTGCAACCGCAATTTGTCCTTTTGATATGCAGTTTTTCTGATGCCCCGCCAGGAATTCTTGCAATTGCTCTTTGGATAAGCTTGATACTTTCTCGCATCTCAAGAAGTCTGATTTGATACCTTGCATAGCAATCTCCGTCATTTAATACGGGTACGTCAAAATTAAACTCTCTATATATGCCGTAAGGAAGGTTTTTTCTTACATCAAATCTAACCCCTGATGCTCTTAAATTGGGCCCTGTAATTCCAAAATCGAGTGCTTTTTCTTTGCTCAAAACCCCTACCCCTTTTGTTCTTTCCAAGAAAATAGGGTTTTCTGTGATAAGTTTTTCATACTCATCAATTTTGGAAGGAAAATCCTCGCAAAACTCTCTGACTCTAGTAAGCCATCCATTTGGCAAATCGCGTTTCACACCGCCAAAGCAATAGTAATTATACATAAGTCTTTGCCCTGTCAAATCCTCAAAGAGCTTAACAATAACTTCTCTTTCACGCAAAGTGTAAAACAAAGGAGATGTTGCACCCAAATCAAGCATAAAAGTGCCAAGCCAAAACAAATGTGATGAAATACGGTTCAATTCCATAGTTATAAATCTAATATATTCAGCTCTTTTGGGGACTTTTATATCAGCCAAAGCTTCAACGGCGTAACAAAAAGAAGCAGCATTGAAAAACCCCGACAAATAATCAATCCGATCAACAATGGGTAAATATTGCTGATAATTACGACTTTCGGCAAGTTTTTCCATACCTCGATGAAGATAGCCGATTTTGGCCTCAATGTCTTTAATATACTCACCATCAAGATCAGCAACCAGTCTGAGTACCCCATGGGTACTTGGATGTTGAGGTCCAATATTAAGTTTTAATTCTTCAATTACCATCAGCGTTTATTCCAGCAAAGCCTTTCATCTTCTTGATTGTAATCTTTTCTCAACGGATGCCCTATCCAATCTTTCGGTAACAAAATCCGCTCCAAATTCGGATGATTAACAAACTCTATTCCCAAAAGATCAAAACACTCCCTTTCATGCCAATCAGCAGAAGAATAAAGAGAATAAAGACTTTCAACATTAGGATTTACTCTGTCAGTTTTAATTTTGAGAGAAAGTCTGCTGTGGCTTCTCGTCGAATACAAATCATACAAAATCTCAAAATGCGTCCTACAATCCATCCCTGTAACAGATAGAAGCATATCATAATTGAATAATCTATCGGTTTTCAAAATCTCACAACAAGCGAGCAAATCCTCTTTTTTTATGGATAAAACAACCCCACCTGAAGCCTCTTGCTCTTGAGAATAGTCAATACCGTGGTTATTCAAAAACTCATAAAAGCTCATACGCCCCACCTCACAATTTCTATTTCATCGCAAGGAAGCAACAACTCAGAATCCCCCTCCGGCATTTTAACCCTTGGTTTATGCGCTTCTATATATTTTTTTCTATCCAAAAGTGTTTCTGTTCTCATCTTTTTTTGAAGTTGAATAACCGCATCAAGCAAAGCCTCAGGACGTGGAGGACACCCTGGCAAATAGACATCAACAGGGATTAACCTATCAACCCCTCTTACAACAGAGTACGAATCATTTTCATACATACCGCCTGTCACAGTGCAAGCCCCCATAGCAATTACATACTTGGGCTCAGGCATCTGCTCATATAATCTAACCAACGCAGGTGCCATTTTGTGCGTGATTGTGCCTGCGGTTATTATCAAATCCGCTTGCCTCGGAGAAGGCCTAAACACCTCTGAACCAAAGCGTGCAATATCATATTTGGAAGCAGAAGTACAAATCATCTCGATGCCGCAGCAAGAAGTAGCAAAAGTCAAAGGCCAAACAGAATTAGACCTTGCCCAATTATATACATAATCCAGAGCTGATATAATAATTTGCATCTATCTCCTCCACTCAAGTAAATCTTTTTGGCAAGCATACACAAGCCCCAAAAGTAAAACAAATACAAAAATAAAAGCTTCAATCAAAGCAAAAAGTCCTAGTTTTTTGAAAATAACAGCCCAGGGAAACAAAAACAATGCCTCAATTTCAAAAATTATAAAAAGAATGGCAAACATATAATACTTAACACTGAAATTAATCTGCCCCTCGCCTTTTGGCTGCATTCCGCATTCATAAGTTGATTTTTTATTTTCAGAAGGAGCCTTTGGTGCCAAAATAAAAGAAACCACCAAAGCAGCAACTGCAAACATAACGGAAAAAACCGCAAATGCAAAAAAAGCTCCGAAACCACCTAAGAACATTTATTCCCCTTTTGATTCAAAAATCATTATTAACAAATCTAACATATATGACTATCAAAACGCCAAATTATTAAGCAATTTTGCGAAAGCTTGAAATTTAATGTAAAATTAGCATATAAAAACTCAGAATAGGGTATGACACTAGATTCGGAGACAAACATGAAAATTATAGTATGCATCAAACAAGTCCCTGATACGGCTGATATCAAGTGGACAGAGAACAACACAATGGTCAGAGAGGGAGTCGAGAGTATAATCAATCCTTTTGACGAATACGCTTTAGAAACAGCTTTGAGAATAAAAGATGAAAACCCCGAAACTACAATTAAAGTGCTCACTATGGGGCCTCCACAAGCTGAAGAGATTCTAAAAAGAGCCATCGCCCTTGGGTGCGATGAAGGGATTTTGGTCTCAGACAAAAAGTTTGCAGGTGCTGATACACAAGCCACAAGCAGGACTTTAGCACATGCCATCAGCGCAAAGGCACCTGATTTTGATCTGATAATATGCGGACAATTTGCAATTGATGGTGATACGGCCCAAACAGGCCCGAGTATTGCCCAGCATCTTGACCTTCCGCAAGTTACTTATGCAAAAGAAGTGATGCCAATCCACCAAAACAAAATTCTTGTCACAAGAGAGACAGAATACGGAATTGAAAAAATAAAAATGCAGCTTCCGGGCGTAATATGCATGATAAAATGCGACTACAACCCAAGAAAAATAACAATTTCAGGCAGTATGAAAGCACAAGACACCCAAATACAAACATATTCTATGGAAGATATCGGCTTAGCACCTGAGCTTGTAGGGATAAAAGGCTCACCAACCTACGTATCAAAGGCATTTAGGCCTGAAAGAGAAGAAAATTGCCAATTTTTGGAAGGTTCTGCTGATCAGATGACTGCTCAACTTATGGAAAAACTAAAAGAATTGGGGGTAAAAAATGCCTAGTGGAATTTGTATTTTTGCGGAAGTAACTCCCGACAAAAAACTCTCAGGAGTTACTCTTGAACTTTCAGGAAAAGCTCTTGAATTGTCTCAAAAGCTCAATGGAGAAACGATCAACGCACTTTTGATCACAGGAGATGACAACATAGATGACTTATTTATCGAGTTATCACAATCAGGCATCCAAAATATTTGGCTTGTGCAAGATCCCAAGCTAAAAAACTATTCAACAGATCTATACGCAAAAGCAGCATACGAAGTAATCAAACAAAAAGACCCCTCAATAATGCTGATAGGCGCAACAACAACAGGTAGAGATATAGCCCCAAGACTATCATCACAACTAGATACAGGCCTCACGGCTGATTGTACTGAGCTTGATATTAATGAAAAGGGTCAACTCGCCGCGACAAGACCGACTTTTGGCGGGGAACTTATGGCGACTATTTTGTGCAAAAAATTCCCGCAAATGGCAACAATCAGACCAAAAGTTATGCCAAAACCGACTCCAAATTATGAAAATAAGGCAAAAGTAGAAAAAATTGAAGTCGATTTTTCAGCAACGCCTATAAGAACAGAGCTCATTGAATTCACCCCTCTTGCGCAATCTACACAGGCAAGAATAGATGAAGCAGAAGTGATAATTGCAGGCGGCAAAGGGTTAAAAAATGCTCAAAATTTCAAAATGCTCGAAGAACTTGCTCAATTACTCGGCGGAACCGTTGGAGCTTCAAGATGCGCCGTAGATGCGGGTTGGTGCGATCATTCAGTTCAAATCGGGCAAACAGGCAAAACCGTAACACCCAAAATTTACATCGCTTGCGGAATTTCAGGAGCTATTCAGCATTTAGCAGGAATGAACTCTTCTGATATAATAATAGCTATAAACAAAGACCCAAAAGCCCCTATTTTTAAAGCAGCGACTTATGGGATTGTAGGGGATGTTTTTGAAATTGTTCCCAAAATAATCGAGGAACTAAAAAAACAAAAAGTGCACTAGAAAGAAGGAAAAAATGACACTAGAAATTGCAGGAAAAACTTTCACATCAAGACTTTGGATGGGAACAGGAAAGTTTTCCGACTATGAAACGATGGCTAAAGCTCACCAGGCAGGAGAAACTGAGCTTATTACAGTTGCAATAAGAAGAGTGGAAACAAATGCCCCCGGGCACATCGGTATTATGGACCACATTGATTTGGACAAATATTGGCTGCTTCCAAACACAGCAGGCTGTACCACAGCAGAAGAAGCAATTAGAGTTGCAAGACTCTCAAAAGCAATGGGAATTAATAACTGGATAAAACTCGAAGTTATTCCTGATCCCAAATACCTTCTTCCTGATCCCATTGCGACTTTAGAGGCCGCAAAAGTATTGGTAGATGAGGGATTTGTGGTACTCCCTTATGTAAATGCCGATCCTATTCTTTGCAAAAGACTTGAAGAAATAGGATGCGCAACAATTATGCCTTTGGCCTCTCCTATCGGCACAGGACAAGGGATTAAGAATCTTGAAAATATAAAAATAATCATTGAACAAGCAAATATCCCTGTTGTGGTAGATGCAGGTATTGGTGTTCCATCAGATGCAGCTTTGGTTATGGAGATGGGGGCGGATTTTTGCCTGATTAATACAGCCATAGCACAAGCAGAAGACCCGGCTAAAATGGCAGAAGCCTTCAAACTTGGAGTCCAAGCAGGGCGTGCAGCTTATGAAGCAGGAAGAATACCTATTAAAGCATATGCTTCAGCCTCATCACCATTGGTGGGGGTTGTAGGTAAAAGCTAGCGAAATCCGACTAGGGCAAAGCCCGTCTTAGCGAAGCTCTTTATGGAGAGAAGGTTTTACAAAAGTAAAACCGAAACGAAATCAAAAGAGGTGAGCTGTCGGTATTTCAAGACAGCGAAATCCGACTAGGGCAAAACCCGTCTTAGCGAAGCTCTTTATGGAGAGAAGGTTTTACAAAAGTAAAACCGAAACGAAATCAAAAGAGGTGAGCTGTCGGTATTTCAAGACAGCGAAATCCGACTAGGGCAAAGCCTTCCATCGTGAAAATATAAAAAACGAGACTTATGAAATTCATTAGTCTCGTTTTCTTTGTAGACTAAAAAACCTAGAGCCACAAAGGCAATTTACATATTATGAACGATGAAAAAAACACCATAGACTGCTAGAATTCAACTATACTCCTTAGAAGACGACGATACACATATCCCTATTAAGCTATGCGCTCCTGATATAAACGAAGTTCATAGCTTTTTTTTGCGCATTTTTAGCTTAAAATACACAACTTTCGCTATCAAAGTCTTCAGGTTCTATTTGAATAGTTGAGTGATTAATACCGAATTTTTCCTTCAAAACATTTCTTGCATCATAAAGTATCTGATGATTGCCATAATCATTCACAACAATATGAACACTCATAGCAACTTTGCCCGATGAAATACTCCAAACGTGAAGATGATGAACATATTTGGCGTTAGGCAATGCCAAAAGAGTGTTTTGAACGGCTTCCACATCAATATTAGATGGCGAAGCCTCAAATAAAACATTTACAGACTCACCTATTATTCGAAATGCACTTAACAAAATCAAAGCTGCAATCACAAAACTAATAATAGGATCAGCGAGGTTAAAATCAAAGAAATAGATTGCAAAACCTGCAACAACAGCCCCTACAGAACCCAATAAATCCCCCAAAACGTGCAAAAAAGCACCTTTGACATTAATATTATCCTGACTTGATCCATGCAAAATTGATGCCGCAACGATATTAACCACCAAACCGCCAAAGGCAACTATAATCATCAAAGGAGCCTGAACTTCAGGAGGATTGACGACTCTCAAATAAGCTTCATAAACAATAACCGAAGAAATAATTACAAGAGCCAAACCATTAATAAGAGCTGCAAAAATCTCGGCTCTATGATAACCATACGTCTTAGTAAAAGAAGCGGGCCTCAATGAAATCCAAGCCGCAGCAACCGAAATGCCCAAAGCAGCTGCATCACTGAGCATATGTCCTGCATCAGCCATCAAAGCAAGCGAATTGGATAACACACCTCCGACAAATTCTGCAATCATATAAATAACGGTCAGGCAAAAAACAATCAAAAGTTTTTTCATATTTTTTGTTTGGCAATCATGATGTTCATCAAAAGAATCGTGATTATGATAATGCACTTTATAACCCTCTGTAAAACTAACAGCTTGATTGTACGGCGCACCGAACATAATGTCAAGAAACCAACTGCCATTATTAAGAATGATTAAAACAACAGACTAAAGCAAAAAACTTAAGCTTCGGTTTTTGTCCCTGCAGGTATGCGATCAAATTGGATCTTTTCATCAACAAGATTCAATTTCAAAGTATCACCATGCCCGTAAAGCCCCGTCAAAATTTCTTCGGCAATAGGATCTTCTATTTTTTTCTGAATCAAGCGGCGAAGAGGTCTTGCACCGTAGTTTTCAGAATAGCCTCCTTTGGCCAAGAAATCTTTAACTTCATCAGAAACTTCGATATTGATTTCTTGTTCTTCAAGACGTTTGAACAAATCTTTGAGCAAGATATCTGCAATCTGACGAACTTCGTCTTTTTGCAAATGAGCAAATACGATAATATCATCAACACGGTTCAAGAATTCAGGACGGAAGGCCTTTTTCATTTCTTCGTTTACAGTGTCTTTGAGTTTTTCATATCTGTCTTGTTTTTCATCCTGCGCAACAGAAAATCCAAGAGATGATGTGTTTTGAATCAAGCTCGCACCAACGTTACTTGTCATAATGATGATAGTATTTTTGAAGTTTATCAAACGCCCTCTGGAATCTGTCAAACGACCGTCATCAAGTATTTGCAACATCAAGTTGAATACATCAGGGTGTGCTTTTTCAATTTCGTCGAACAAAATTACAGAATAAGGCTTTTTACGAACTGTTTCTGTCAAATTGCCGCCGTCATCATACCCGACATACCCTGGAGGTGAGCCGATAAGCTTGCTTGTAGAGTGCTTTTCCATAAACTCTGACATATCAACTCTTATCATACTTTCTTCTGAGCCAAAAACAGCCTCTGACAATGCTTTTGCAAGTTCTGTTTTACCAACACCTGTAGGACCTGAGAAAATGAAACTTCCGACAGGTCGATTAGGAGCCTTCAAACCGACTCTTGCACGTCTGATGGCTTTTGAAATTGAAACAATAGCTTCATGTTGGCCGATTACTCGATGGTGTAGAGTGTCTTCAAGTTTAAGAAGTTTTTCGCTTTCACCTTCTGTAATTTTAGTAACAGGAATCCCTGTCATAATTGCAACTACGCCTGCAACATCTTCAGGAGTAACAGTTGCTTTATTGGCTTCTTGTTCTTCTTTCCATTCTTGAGACATTTCTCTGATTTTTTCTTTTAATTCAGCCTCTTCATCACGCAATGACGATGCTTCTTCAAATTGTTGATTACGAATAGCATCTTCTTTACTTTTGATGATATCTTTGAGCTGTTTTTCAAGTTCTTTTCCTGCAGGAGGCAACACACTTGCACTCAAGCGGACTTTTGATGAGGCTTCATCAATAATATCAATAGCTTTATCAGGCAAGAATCTATCAGTAATGTATTTATCAGATAATTTCGCCGCTGCGATAATAGCATCGTCTGATATGTTTAATCTATGATGTTCTTCATATTTTGATTTCAGCCCTTGGATGATTTTAATGGTGTCATCAACGGACGGCTGATCAATATAAACAGGCTGGAAACGACGCTCCAAAGCAGGATCTTTTTCAACATATTTACGATATTCATCAAGGGTTGTAGCCCCTATGACTTGAATCTCGCCTCTTGATAATACAGGTTTGAGGATATTTGCCGCGTCAATCGCACCCTCAGCAGCACCTGCACCTATCAAAGTATGCATTTCATCAATAATCAAAATAACATCGCCTGCAGTTCTGATCTCATCGATGATTTTTTTAATTCTTTCTTCAAATTCACCACGATACTTGGTACCCGCGACCAAAAGCCCCATATCAAGCTGAACTATTCTTTTGCTTTCCAAAATCTCAGGAACATCCGCATTGATAATTTTTATAGCAAGACCTTGAGCAACTGCTGTTTTACCAACACCGGGTTCACCAATCAAAACAGGGTTATTTTTGGTTCTTCTTGCCAAAATCTGTATCACACGCTCGATTTCTTTTTCGCGACCGACGACAGGGTCAAGACGCTGTTCTTGCGCGGCTTGAGTGATGTTTGTGCCATATTCATCAAGGCTTGGAGTTTTTGTTTTGCCACCACTTGAAGGTGACGCGGAAGCAGATGAAACACCGGCTGTAGCAGCAGTTTTAGTTTCACCAAGCATTTTTATTACGTTGCTTCTGATTTTGTTCAAATCAACTCCAAGATTTTCAAGAACTCTTGCAGCAACGCCTTCACCTTCTCTAATCAAACCTAAAAGAAGATGTTCTGTTCCGATATAATTATGTCCAAGTTGTCTTGCTTCATCCCAAGACAATTCCAAAACTCTTTTTGCTCTAGGAGTAAAAGGGATTTCTACAGCAACAAAGCCTGACCCTCGACCGATGATTTTTTCAAC